>JAIQGB010000214.1 GCA_020072905.1 Terriglobia bacterium
GTAGAACCGTTCGCGCATCTCATGGACCCGCGCTCCCCGGCCCGCGAGGAGATTCCTTACGTGGAGCGTGGAATTATAGATGAAAAAGCCGTGGGTCTGCTCGCCGTGCTCGCCGAGTCCTTCGCCGTGGTCACTGGCGAGAACGATCAAGGCCTTTTCGTAGAATCCCCGCTCCTGGAGGTAGGCAGACAATCGTCCGACTTGGGCGTCGGCAAAGGCGATTTCGCCGTCGTAAGGGAGGGTGCGGTAGCGGCTGGCGAAAGGTTCGGGCGGGGTGTAGGGATGATGGGGATCGTAGAGGTGGACCCAGAGGAAAAACGGTTGCCGGGGATTGAGTTTGAGCCAGCTCAGAGCCTCGTCCACGACCACGTCGCCACGACGTTCCATCTCGTCAAAGTTGGACCCGCGCAGTTCTCGAAAGTCAAAATGGTCATAGTAAGTGTCGAAACCCTGATTGACCCCAAAGCGCGAATCGAGCACCGTCGAGCCGATGAACGCCGCAGTCGTATAGCCGTTATCTCGAAGCACTTTCGCCAGCGTGACGGAGTTTGCCGGCAGCTTGTTGGTGGTGAAGTCGTGCATCCCTGCGGCCATCGGGAAAGTGCCGGTCAGGAGTGAGGCGTGCGCCGGAAGTGTGATGGGGACGGGAGTGTAGGCATGGGTGAAACGGGCACCCGCCCGGGCGAGTGCGTCAATGTGCGGCGTCTCGATGGCGGTGTAGCCGTAGCACCTCAGATGGTCCGCGCGCAGAGCGTCGATCGTCAACAGGACAACGTTCGGCGGCTTAGAAGCGGGCGGGCCGCTTTCCCGGCTCGTCGCCCTCGAAAGGGGAAGAAGTAAGACGCCCAGCCCTGCCGCCGCCGAGAGGGCCAGCCTAATGAGTTGTTGGGAATCCCTGAACATACGAGTGCAGTATGGGCAAATCCGCGCGGTGTTGACCACTGCTTTTTAACACCCGCGATCTCGAACCCGCGAGAGACACGTTGGCAGAAACAACGCAGCGCAAAATAATCCCTCCTGCAGTGTCTGCGGCGAGGCCTTTAAGGCTTCTGGGCGAATTTGGATTCCCGCTCGGCATCGGCAGTGCGTCCGAGCGCCTGATAGGCCCGGCCCAAGTGAAAGTGAGCCTTGTGCATTTCGGGAGCGATGGCCACGGCACGTTCCAGTTCGCGCACTGCATCGTCCGTGCGGTGCAGGTAGAGGTAGAGCTCGCCCAAAGCCTCGTGCGCGTCGGCGTAGTCGGGAAGAATATTCACGGACCGCTGGAACCACTGAATGGCCTCCTCGACGCGTTTCTGCCGGGTACAAATGGCACCGAGGTTGTACGCAGCGGAGAAGTTTGTGGGGTCCAATTCCAGCACGTTCAGGAAAGAGGTTTGTGCTCCGCTCAGATCGCCGGTTTCCAGTTGGGCCACGCCCAGGTAGTAAGCCGCCAGCGAAAACTTGGGGTCGAGTTGGAGCGTGGACCGGAAATGCTCGATGGCGCGCGGAAAGTCTTTCATTCGGTGATAGTCGAGCGCCATCAGGTAGCGGATGGACAGGGAATCGGGCTCCGTTTTTTCTGCCTCGCGCAGCTTGGCGAGGGACTCCTGATAGCGGCCGTGCTGGCCGTCCGCCATGGCCTGCGAGACCAGTTCGTAAACCTGGATGCGGTCTTTGGGATCGGGCAGGGGCTTACCGCCCACCTCAGCGAACGTGCCTGCGGAGACAGCGACATATCCGAGTGACCGTAAACGCTCCAGCAGCGCAGGATCGGTCAACTCCTTCTCTGCCTGGCCGCCACCGGAGGGCGTAAAGCGGCGAACCTGGGTGAAGAGCCGGTCGTGCATCTCGTGCGCGAGCGACTGTCGCGTCGAGTAGAGGTTCTTCAGTTCCTTGGGGTCTGTGCGCGTGTCGTAGATTTCCGGCCGGGGCGCATCGATATACTTCATTCCCCGCGAGCGCAGGCTGCGCAACTGGCTCCAGCGGAAATGCAGGAGCGGCAGGTAGCTCTCGGCATACAGGTTCGAGGAGCCTCCCGCCGGGCGGCCGAGGACCAGGGCCAGCAGGCTGCGCCCTTGCACCGTCACGGGAATTGGAATTGACAGCGCCTGCAGAACCGTCGGCATGACGTCTACGAGGGAGACTTCGTCGTCCACTACTTGTGGAACGGCACCAGGAAGCTTCATAAGCAACGGGACGTGGAGCGTCGAATCGTAGATGAAGAAGCCGTGTGTCCGCTCGCCGTGTTCCCCGAGCCCTTCGCCATGGTCGCCGGTCAGGGCGATCACCGAACGGTCGTAGAGATTGTTCTCCTTCAAGAAGGCGAAGAGCCGCCCGACCTGGGCGTCGGCGAAGGCGATCTCGCCGTCGTAGGGATGACTGCGATAGCGGCTCGCATAGGGTTCCGGCGGCTTGTACGGGTCATGGGGGTCGTAGAGATGAACCCAGAGGAGGAACGGCCGGCGCGGGCCGAGCTTAAGCCAGTTCAACGCCTCGTCCACCACTTGATCCCCGCGGCGCTCCATCTCATCGAGATGGGCCTCGTCCAGGCGGCTGAACTCAAAGTGGTCAAAGTAGGTGTCAAACCCCTGGTTCAGACCGAAGCGCGAATCGAGGACCGCTGAGCCAATGAACGCGGCCGTCGTGTAGCCCTTGTCGCGCAGCGCGGTGGCAAGCGTGATGGCTCGCGCGGGCAGCTTGTTGCCGCTGAAATCGTGCATCCCGGTGGCCATGGGGAAGGAACCGGTAAAGATAGCCGAATGCGCCGGGAGGGTCACCGGCACCGGCGTGTAGGTGTGCGTGAACCGGGCACCGGCGCGCGCCAGGGCGTCAATGTTGGGGGTCTGAATGTTGGCATAACCGTAGCAGCCCAGGTGGTCGGCGCGCAGCGTGTCGATGGTGATGAAGATGACGCTCGGCCGCTCCGCATCCGGCTCCCCGCGTAGGGCGCTACGGCCCGCGAGCCAAGCCAGAATCGCGATGCCGGAGAGAATCAAAATCGGCCTTTTGAGGTGGGTGGTCAGCGCGCTGATTTGGTCGCCTCCGTGAGTTCTCGGACACGCCCGGGGACGTTGGATGTCAGGAGCGGATGCCCCTCGAGCGGCCGACCCTCGCCGATGGTCAGCGGCGTACGCCGGCTAGCCTCCTCCACGCTGCTGCCATGAGCAAAGAGCACGATGCCTGTGCCGCGTTGTTCTACCCGCATCGCAGGTTTCCCCGTAGCAAATTCCCATTTTACAGTGGGCGGTAGGACTTGGGTAGGGAAGGTTTAGGCATGCACGCCGCGCGCTGCCGAGATTTCGCACCACTGGCGGTCGGACTTGCCTGCGGTCATGGCGGGTCGACAGCTTTCCGACGGCGTTGGGCTGAAGCGCATTAAGATCGGACTATGCCGCTCCCACCAGACCCCACTTGTGCCGGATGCGATTCTCCAGCCTCTCGAAGAGCAGCCGGTCGACGATGTGGCCGATAGCCATGATGATGGCCATGACGGCCACGACCTGGCTCATGTCGTTGAGATCGCGTCCCATCATGAGCAGATGGCCGAGACCGAGACTCACGAAGATCATCTCGCCGGAAATCAGTGAACGCCACGCGAAGGCCCATCCCTGCTTCAGACCCGAGACCAGGTGCGGCTGGCTGGCGGGTAGCAGGACGTAAAGGAAAAGCAGCAAGCCGCGCGCCCCCAAGTTGCGGCCCGCCATCAGATAGATCTTCGGGACGTGGCGCACGCCCGCCTGCGTGTTGATGGTGACGGACAGCAGCGACCCCATCACCACGACGAAGATGATGGCCTTCTCGCTCAGCCCGAACCAGAGGACCGCGAGCGGCAGCCAGCAGAGGCTCGGCAGGCTTTGCAGGCTCAGAACCAGCCCGCCCAGCGTGGCTTCCAGAAATTCGCTCGCGGCAATCAAAAACCCCAGCCCGATCCCGAGCAGAACGGAGAGGCCGTATCCGACGGCGATTCGCTTCAGGCTGATCCCGATGCCGATCAGGAAGCTCCGGTCGGCGAAACCCGTCTGCAAGGCTTCAAGAACGCTCCCCGGCGATGGGAACAGGTACGGTGGCCAGATATGCAGGTCCGAAATCACCTGCCAGATGGCCACCAGACAGAGGTAAAACGCCAGTTGCCTAGTGATTCTCTTCATGGCGGAACTCTTCCTCGACGGCCTTGTTGATTTCTTCTTTGAGCTGCGCCAGCACTTCGCGCGCCGTCAACGCCAACTCGGGGTCCTCGAGATGGCGTGGGCGCGGCAGGGTGATGGTGAACTGGCTCTTGATCCGGCCGGGCCGGAACGACAGCACGATTACGCGTCCGCCCAGGCGCACCGCCTCGCGCACGTTGTGGGTGACGAAGACGATGGTCTTTCGGGTTTCCGCCCAGATACGCTCCATCTCTTCATGCAGCAGGTCACGAGTCTGCGCGTCGAGGGCCGCGAACGGCTCGTCCATCAGCAGCACGTCCGGCTCGGTGACGAGCGACCGCGCCAGCGCCACGCGCTGCTTCATGCCGCCGGAGAGCTGATGAACGTAGCTCGATTCGAAGCTCGACAGGTGGACCATGCGGAGATAACGCCGGCTTTGCTCGCGCCGCTGCGCCTTGCTCACCCCCTGCATGCGCAGGCCGAATTCCACGTTCTCGAGGACGGTGAGCCAGGGAAACAACCCCAGCTCTTGGAAGATGACGATGCGGTCCGTTCCCGGGCCGTCAACCGGCGCGCTGTCCTTCCAGATGTCGCCCGAGGTTGGCCGGTCCAATCCCGCGATCAGATTGAGCAGGGTGGATTTCCCGCATCCCGACGGCCCGACAACACACAGGAACTCGCCTTCCTGAATCTCCAGGCTGATATCCTCGAGCGCGGTCAGTGGGCCGCGGGGCGTTTGGAAGGTCCGCGAAACGTTCTGCAGACGCAGCTTGTTCTGGGACCAGCCCGGGCCTGCCGGGATTTCTGACATGGGGTTGCTCCGTCGAGCGTGCCCGCCCTCACTGGACCGGGTTGGCGCCACGCGCTTTCAAGACTTCATTCAAAATCGAGAGATCGTAAATGCCGGAAAGATCCGGTTGCGTACGCCCCAGAAAACCCGCCTCGAAGGCCCATCGCGCTGAGGTGAGGAGCGAAGAGCGGACGGGATCGTAAGTAACGCGCAGTCGGGAGAAGGAGTCGTCCAGGACGCTCAACGGAAGCGCCTTGCCGGTCTCTCGCTTGATCTCCTGGTTGAGCACGCGCTTGGCTTCCGGGAGATTACGGCTGATCCACTCGGTCAACTCGACGTGGGCTTGCACCCAACGCTTCACCAGGCCGCGGTGCTCCCGCAAGAACTTGGTGTTCACAATCAAGTGCGTGGTCACGAATTGGCCGTTCGGCCAAAGGTCGCGCTCGTCGAAGAACAATCGGCCTCCCGCCTCGTGGATCAGCCGTGACGCCCACGGCTCGGGCGCCCAGGCGCCGTCGATTTCCTTCTTGATGAAGAGCGTGAGCTGATCGGGGTTGGCGATGGGAATCACCTGAACGTCGCCGCCTTTCTCACGCGGCTTCAGCCCGTGCGCCTGGAGCCAAGCGCGCAGCGCCACGTCCTGCGTGTTGCCCATTTGCGGAGAGGCGATCTTTTTGCCGCGAAAATCCTCCGTCCTCTGGATGCCGGAATCGGCGCGCACCACCAAGGCGGCGCCACCGCTCGTGGCCCCGGCCACAATGCGGAGCGCTACCCCTTGCGAGCGTACATAACCCGTGATCGCGGGATTGGGGCCGATGTAAGTCAGGTCGATCGCTCCCGCAAAGAGGGCTTCGATGGCGGAAGGCCCGGCGTTGAAAATCTTCCACTCCACGCGGGCCTCCGGCGCGAGGGCTTTGTCGAACCAGCCGTTCGCTTGCCCGATGACTCCCTGTGCGTGCGTGAGGTTGGGAAAATGTCCGGCGCGCACCACCAGGGGAGCTTGCTGCGCGCCTAGTGGCGCGACGCCGTGGAGTAGAAGAACAAACAGGAAAGTGCGGGCGGCGTGAAGATGCATGGGCGTTTCCTCGCTCTGATTGGATCCGGTTCGCGCTCGCGTCGCGCCAGCAGAGTCAGCGACGGCGCGGCTCACCGACGACGACACAGGTCGGCGAGGGAAGTGTGGTCCATGATGCGGGCTGCGGCGTTGCGAACGTCCAGGAAGAGACGAAAGAGCGGGCGATGCTTCCTGTCGCGCGCCACGAGCCGACGGAGCGATGCGGCGTCTCCAAAAGGGGCCAGAGGTCCGTCAATCGTCCGGATGATCTCCCCGAGAAAAATGCGGCCCGGCGCGCGGCGCAGGCGGTAGCCGCCCCGGGCACCCCGCTTGCTCTCCACCAGGCGAGCCCGCTTGAGTTCGAGCAGAATAAGCTCCAAAAACTTCCCGGGAATGCGCTCCGCAGAGGCAATCTGGCGGATCTTGATCACGCGGCCCGGGTGTCTCTTTGCGAGCACCATCAGCGCTTCAAGCGCGTAGAGTCCTTTCTTAGAGACCCTCATAGAATCTTTCACCAGTAAGTCTATCGAGTAACTAGACTATTTCTGCGCCCAGCCCTTTGTCAAGCGCCTTTTTGTCCTGGCGCTGCCCGCGGGGCTCTGGGGGAAGACTGGGCGAGGTCGGGGCGCGGCGCGAGGCGCCGGCCTTCTCAGCTTTCCTCCTCCGTGGGCAGGAAGACGCTCGCGGCACCGAAGACCCCGACGTTCTTTTGAAGCTTTGCGGGCAGCAGTGGGATTTTGGCCGCGAACCGCCGATTGATGGTGTACTGAGGAATCGTCTTGCGGATCTTGTCAAAGAGCGGCTTGCCAATGCGGGCGACGCCTCCCCCGATGACGATCGCCTCGGGGTCAAGCAGCGTGATCATGCCGGCCAGCCAGGCGCCGAGGTAAAAGCCGGTTTCGTCGATGATTCCTTTAGCGATGGGATCGCGCTTCTGGGCGGCCTCCTCAATCATCCGGGGAGTGATCTGGCTGAGATGGCCCTTGGTCAGTTCGCGCAGCAGACTTGGGACGCCGTGTTCCTGCTCAAGCCGGACGCGCGCGCGCCGGACCATGGCAGGACCCGCAGCCAACGCTTCGATGCAGCCGAGGGTGCCGCATCCACAACGGTAGGGACTGCGAATATCGATCGAAACGTGCCCGCCCTCGCCCGCGACACCGTTCTTGCCATGATAGATCCTTTTGTTGATGATGATTCCTGTTCCGATGCCGGTGCTGACGGTCACATAGAAAATATCGCGATAGCCGACGGCAGCACCAAAGAGGGCCTCCGCCAAGCCCGCGGCGTTCGCGTCATTCTCCACCTTGGCCGGCAAGGCGAATTTCCTCTGCACCATTTTCGCGAGTTGGATGTTTCGCCAGCCGGGAAGGTTGGGGGGATTGATCACCAAGCCGGTCTTCGGGTTGAGCGGGCCGGGCGCGCACATGCCAATCCCGGTGACGTTCTCCTTGCCGCCTGCGTGCGCGATTAGGCTTTCGATCACGCTGAGGACTTGCCCGAAGCTGGCTGGGAATCCCTCTTCGGCCCGCGTCGGCACGATCTCCGATTTCACGAGATGGCCTTTCAGGTTGACCAGCCCTCCGGCAACCTTCCAACATGGCGAGGCCGAAGACGTAGCCGAAGCACAAGGCTGGAACCAGCATCGCCGCGCGCAGGCCGAAATGATCCCCGACCAGCCCCACGATCGGTGGAATGATCGCCCCGCCCACGCAGGCCGTACAGAGCAGACCGGAGATCGCTCCCTGATTCTCCGCGAAGCTGTTGATCGTTCCGCTGAAGACCAGGGTGAACAGCACGGAGGTGAAGAATCCGCAAGCGGCGAAGCCCACCGCCGTCATCCCGCGCGACCCGAAGGTCGCGACGAGCAGCGACGCCAGCGCCAGGAAGGAATAGAGGCGCAGGATTCTTCGGCTTCCCAGCCGGTTCAGCAACGCCCCACTCACCAGCCGGCCGGTGCCCTGCAGTCCCCAGAAGAGCGCCACCACCAGCGCCGGCAAGGTGGGCAGCACCCTGCGGACCAGGCTCGCCGCCTCGGTATGGGAGACCTCCGCAGTCAGGCCGTGCACGCGCTCGAAGAATTTCACGATCCACGACGCTGTCCCGACCTCCGCCCCAACATAAAAGAAGATCCCCAGGCAGTAGGTAATCACGATGGGATGCAGCAGAAGCTTTCCATAGGATTGCGGCTCCCCCGCCGTGCTCTTCACCGGCCGCTCCGGGAAACCGGAGAAGACCAGCAGGATCAGAAGCAGGAAGGAGAGTGCAGCGAAGAACAGATAGAGCGTCTGCCACGGCCGCCCAGTGCCGGTAAAGAAGGCGAGGATGAACGGTCCGAGAAACGCTCCGATCCCGCAAAAGCCGATGGTCAGCGTCAGATTGCGGTGGTAGTTCTCCACGCGGTCGAGGTGCTGGATGAGCGGATTGCCCGCCGTTTGCAGCACCGTCACGCCCACGCCGACCGCGAAGATCATAGCCACCATCAAGGGATAGTTCCTTGCCCAGGCCACCACCAGGCAGCCCAGACCCATCAGCAGGACTCCAAGGAGAACGAGGGGCCGCGGGCCGACCCGGTCCATCAACAGGCCGGTCGGAATCGAGCAGAGGCCGTAGGCAAGGAAAAAGGCAAAGGCCAGGATGCCGGCGGCAAACAGGCTGAGTTGATATTCCTTGATGACTTCGGGGATCACGACGCCCAGAACGTTGGTGATCATGCCGAAGGTGAAGTAAGCCAGGAAGAGAACCCACAGCAGCGGAGCGGGGCGATTTGCCATCGAGGGCCTTTCGAATCCGGAGCGCGAAGCTGAGTCGACGAGCCCGACTCCTGGAAGTCGGAAAGTATACCTCAGCGGCTGACGCTCGCGACACGGCTTTCTCCGCGACCGGGGCGAGGGAGGGGCCGCGGCAATACAGGCGGATTTGCCCCCCTGCGCGCAGGATCTTTGTCGTGTCGCCGCTTGACGCTCGCAGTATGGTTCTTTAAGATGGCAGAAGCCGACCCGTCGGCTGTTCGTCGAGGATCAATGCCCCGAGTTCGTTCTTCCACCGCCGCACGCCAGAACCCCGCCTCCCTGGACGCCGTGGCGATTCCTGACAAGCTCTATTTCCGCATCGGTGAGGTCAGCGAGCTGACCGAGACGAAGTCATACGTGCTGCGCTACTGGGAGACCGAATTCCCCACTCTCAAGCCGGTCAAAAGCCGCTCAGGCCACCGCCTCTACCGGCGCGAAGACGTTCAGGCGGTGTTCGAGATCAAACGCCTGCTCTACGAAAAGGGATTCACCATCGAAGGCGCGCGGAAACAGCTCGCCGGAGAGTCGCCAGCAGCCGGCGATCAAAAAGAGTTGTTCCGCGCCGAGCGAACCCTCCACGACGGCCATGCCTTGAAGGTCATCCGGCGCGAGCTGGAGGGTATCTTGACAATGCTTTCGCGCAAGTGCTAGCGTCAAAGATTGCCCCTCGCGGCGGCGGAACCCCTGTAGGAGCGACCGCGAGAACAGGATGCCGGGACGTAGCGCAGCCTGGTAGCGCACTTGCTTGGGGTGCAAGTGGTCGCCGGTTCAAATCCGGCCGTCCCGACCATTAAGAGCAGTGGAGAGTGACGAGTGACCAGTGAGGAGCAAGGGGCGGTTCGAGCTTGTCACTCGTCACGGGTCACTTGTCACTGTTTTTTCGTGCCGGGGCGTAGCGTAGCCTGGTAGCGCGCTTGGTTCGGGACCAAGAGGTCCGCGGTTCAAATCCGCGCGCCCCGACCACTTTCCCCTCTTTCTTCAATCGTAGAATTTTGACTTGAGGGGAGTGGAATTGCTTTTGCGGCATAACTCCCCTCAGATTGCCCCACTTTGGACACTGCGAGGGTTTCCAATGCCAGCGGTTTGGCTGCCAACCGTGGCTGCGAGTAGAGGACCATCCTCTGAGGGTCAACATGTCCGGCCAACTCTCGAATGACGCTTTCGGGTACCCCCGAATCACGCGGTTCGGTCACAAATTGACGCCGCAGGTCGTAGATCCGGAAGCTTGGCATTCCGGCAGCTTTGCGAAGTGAGCGCCACGCGGAGCGCCAGCCGCTCATAGGTTGCGTCGGGTCAACCTTGGGCCACTCGCGGGGGAAGACGTAATGCTCGGGCGCGTACGTCGCCAAGCCCTGGGCTCCGTCCTTCTCGACGCTCCCTTGATCTCGGAAAAGGGGCGGCGACGGGTGCCAGCGCGCTTGCACGTCACACGGAGGTTCTGCAATTCCTCGTCCCGGGCGAACATCCCCAGCCGGGCCTTGCTAAGCTTCTCACGGGCGTTCATGGTGCCTCTCCTTTGCGGTAAGAATTGAGTCTTCGGAAGCCCCAAATTCTACCTCCGGAGACCCTGTGAGCACCCTTCGGGAGGGAGAAGGCTTCGGTCGGGCTCCGCCTTCCTTTCGCCCTCTACCACCCTACTGCATCCCAGTGCAAACTGGCCGGAGGTCCCTGACTAAGTTCACCTCACCGCCCGCCCAAATCACATCCCTGGTGAGAAATCCGGGCTGGAGAAAGCCCTGTCATTGCCTTAAGTCGTAGACGCCAGGAGAGGTGCGCCTCACATGCCTGCAGTCTAGACCTGGCCCTACGAACGGGGAAACACCTTGCCCATTTCTTGGTCTCTTTGCCAGTTGCGTATCCAGTGTTTCCCCTAGTAAGGTTGCCGAGGCTTTGCGATGTGTCCCGCCGTGCGGGGGACATTGTATTTGCTGTACGACTGAGTCAACATCAGGGCTGCTTTTGTTGTTTAACTAAATCGCTTTTCCTCGGATCTGCTTCTCCCCCTCTCCGGAAGCCCCGCGGGTCTGCGCGCTCGAGATCTTCTAACCAATGAAAGGAGCACCCACTAGGATGCCAAAATCCAGCAGGGTCTTTCAAATAGGGCGGTTGGCAGCGATTCTCTTGTTCTTTTCTCCGATCCACCTCCAGGCGCAAACTCCGACTCTTCCGCGTTTTGGACATGTGTTTATCGTGGTCGAAGAGAACACCAATTACTCTTCAGTCGTGGGCAGCCCGAACATGCCCTACCTCAATTTCTTGATTAATAAGGACGGCTTGGCCACCAAGTATTACGCCGACACCCACCCTTCCATCGGCAATTACTTCGCGCTGACCACGGGTCAAATCCTGACCAACGACGACAGCGACACCCCATCGAGTTTCCCGGTTTCGGCGGACAACATCATCCGCGAGCTCAACAACGCGGGCAAGACGTGGAGAGATTACGTCGAAAGCCTTCCTTCGGTCGGCTACCTGGGCGGGAACAGCGGCAACTATTACGTGCGCCACAACCCCATCGCCTACTTCACGGACGTGAATTGCGGCACATCACCGTGCCGTTTGCAGGCCCAGCAGATGGTTCCGTTCACGCACTTCGCGCCAGATCTCGCGAACAACACTCTGCCTCAGTATTCCTTCATCGTTCCCAATGGCTGCGACGACGCGCACAACTGCTCGCTTTCGACGGCCGACAACTGGCTGAAGAACAACCTCGACCCGTTGATTACCAGCGCGCTTTTCCAGAAGGACGGGCTGCTGATTATTGTGTTTGATGAGAATTCCAGCACCGGCACGTCCTGCCCCACGTCGAGCACCAACTGCGGCGGGCAAGTAGCTTGCGTCATCGTCAGCCCGCTCATCAAGTCCGCGGGTTACAAGAGCTCGCTGTCTTACAATCACGAATCGGCCTTGCGGTTGATGGCTCAGGGACTGGGCTTGACCATTTTCCCGGGCCGTTCCTCGAGCGCCAACAACATGTCGGATTTCTTCGGCACGGCCAGCACATCAAACACACCGGTGGCATCCCTGTCGCCGACCTCGTTGACCTTTGCCAGCCGGGATGTCGGGACGACGAGCGCGGCCCAGGCGGTCACGCTGAAGAATTCGGGTAATGCCACACTGACCATTTCCGGCATTACCGCCAACGGGTCCTTCGCGGAAACCCACACGTGTGGAAGCTCGCTGGCCCCGAACGCGAGCTGCACCATCAGCGTGAGCTTCAGCCCCCAGACGACGGGGACGTTGAACGGCACGCTTTCGGTCAGTGACAACGCCGCGGGCAGCCCGCAAACGGTCGGCCTGACCGGCTCGGGCATTTCCTCTTCCGGTTCAACTTCCGGTGGCGTGAGCTTAGGTCCCACGGTGCTTCCCTTTGGCACCGTGAAGACGGGCACCACTAGCGCCGCGCAGGCCGTCGTTCTGCACAACGGCACCACATCGGCCCTTACGATTTGGAGCGTTTGGGTCGGCTGGAGTTACGCCCAGACGAACAACTGCCGCTTGATCCTGCCCGCGGGAGCGTCCTGCGCGATCAACGTCACCTTCACGCCACTCGGGACCGGGATGATCAATGAGAACCTGGTCGTCATTGCGGGCGGCGTTCAACATACAACCACTCTGACCGGCATCGGCTCCACCTCTTCGGGTTCCGGCACGACGTCGACCGCGCCCTCCGGAGTTGTGTCCATGACTCCCACGTTGCTGTCCTTCGGCAGCGTGAAGCAGGGAACAACCAGCGCGGCGCACTCGGTCATCCTGCACAACGGCACATCCTCCCCATTGCTGGTCTGGGGGGCCTGGGTCGGTTGGAGCTATGCCCAGACCAATAACTGCCCGGCTGGCGGCTACTTGGCTGCGGGCTCGTCCTGCACGATTGACGTTACCTTCAAGCCGCAGGGGACGGGGACGATCAACGAAAACCTCGCTGTCACTGCGGGAGGTCGCCACTACACCACCAGGTTGACCGGTAGCGGTACTTAAGACGATCGAACGGCGATCTCCTCCCAACTCGACCAATCATAGGCGGGCGCTGCGGTGGCCGTGGCGCCCACCTATGGCTTTCCGCACGTCGTCACATACGAATGACTTGATTATTGTTCGAATCGCCCGAGAGAACTCGATGCGCTAGAAGGGCAAATTGCGGATTCTGGAAAGAAAACGACAGGGTAGAGAAACTCACAATCTCCAACTCGAGAGCAGTGGCCGCGGGTGCCTCCTGTCTGTGCCAAGGAATCTAGAATGCGCTCGAAAACGTGCTCAATCTGTTCTCTTGTCGCGTCCTGTCTCATAGAGACGATCATGGCCTTCCACCTCCCCCAAAATGAAAAAGCCCACTCGAAAGAGCGAGTGGGCTGAACTCTGCGCTGCTGGGTTACAGTCAGCGGTCCACCCACCTCCCGGTAAAGTAAAATCGAGTGTAGCCCAGCACCGTAAAATTGCCCCCTAAGCACCTATCGAACTTGGAAGACACTTAGAAAAAAGAATTATAGATCGGAGCGGAGAATCTGTCCAGCGATATTTCGGAGGCATGTGTATTCAACT
>JAIQGB010000215.1 GCA_020072905.1 Terriglobia bacterium
GTGCGTGATGGTTTCGGAATGGAGCTTCAACACCACCGGATAGCCGATCTTCTTCGCAAGCGTGGCGGCCTCATCGGCGCTTGTGGCGACCTGCGTCTCAGTGGTGGGCAGCCCATAGGCGGCGAGGAGGCGTTTGGACTCCACTTCCGTGAGGATCGTTCGGCCAGCCTTGCGCGCTTCCTCGATGATTTTGGCGGCCTCCGCGCGGCCCGCGGCAGCTTCCTCGAGGGAGGTCCGCAGTGTCGGCGTCTCGTAGAGGCCGCGCAGGTTGTAGGTGTACTGCCACATGTAATGGAAAATGCGCGCCGCAGTGTCCGGGTAGGCAAAGGTGGGGATGCCCGCACGGTTCAGGATTTGTTCGCCGGCCGCCACGCCCGCCCCGCCCATCCAACTCGCCAGGAACGGCTTCCCGTCCAGCTTGGCGAAGGGCTTCAATTGTTCGGCGATTTGAGTAGGGTCGGTCATCGCCTGCGGCGTAAGAATGGTAAGCAGGCCATCGGTGTTCGGGTCTTTCGAGACGATCTCGACCGCCTTGGCGTAGCGCTCCGGAGTAGCGTCTCCCAGGATGTCGACCGGATTGCCGTGACTCCACTCGCGAGGCAGGATGCCGTTGAGCGCTTCGAGCGTCTCCGGCGCCAATTCCGCCAGTTGGCCTCCCACGCCAATCAAGGTGTCCGTTGCCAGCACGCCGGGACCGCCGGCATTGGTCAGGATGGCCAGGCGCGGGCCCTTGGGCCGCGGCTGCTTGGCAAGCACCTCCGCCACGTAGAAGAGCTGGCCCATCGTCTGCACGCGCAGCACGCCGCAGCGGCGGAAGGCCGCGGTAAGGACTTCATCGCTCCCGGCCAGCGTTCCAGTGTGCGAGGCGGCGGCTTTGGCCGCAGCTTCGCTGCGTCCCGCCTTGATCACGATGATGGGCTTGGAGAGCGCCACGTCGCGCGCCGCGGAGATGAATCCGCGCGCGTCGCCGATCGATTCCATGTAGATGATGATGCTGCGCGTGCGCGGGTCATCGCCCAGGTAATCGATCAAGTCGCCCCAGCCCACATCCGCCATCGCGCCGATGGAGATGAACGCGCTGAACCCCACCATCTCGCGCAGGCTCCAATCGAGCACCGCGGTGCACAGCGCGCCGCTCTGGCTGATGAAGCCGATATTCCCCGGCCGCGCCATGCCCGCGGCAAAAGTGGCATTTAGTCCGCTCGTAGGACTCATCACGCCCAGACAATTCGGCCCGATGATGCGGATTTTCCCGCGCCGCGCTTCAGTCAAGATTTCCTGCTCCAGCTTGGCGCCTTCCGGTCCCAGTTCCTTGAAGCCTGCCGAAATGACGATGGCGGCTTTGGCTTTTGCGTCCACGCAATCCCGGATGACCTTGGGCACCGCCACCGCGGGGGTCACCACCACGGCGAGGTCAATCTGCTCGGGCACGGCGCGAATGTTCGGATAGGCCTTCACGCCCAGAACGTGCGAGCGCTTCGGGTTGATGGGAAACACCACGCCGCCGAAGGGGTTGCTGATGAGGTTCCAGAAGAGCGTTCGCCCGACACTGCCGGGATTCTCCGTGGCGCCGATCACGGCCACGCGCTCGGGGGCGAAGAAGACGTCCAGAGGATGCTGGCGACCGCGCAAAATGTCATGCGCGGCTTCGAGCTTGGGTGATTTGGGGGGCTTCATGTAGCGACACTCCAGAATGATGGGATCAATGCCACAAAGACAGAATTACCGGGGCTTCACTCACCCGTCTATGGTAGGCGTCCTCAGATGCTTCTTCCAGAGCAATTCCTGTGCCGATGATAGCTGGCCAAGGGGGCACGCTTCGTCAGGTGGTCTCATCCCGGCGATTTGGCTTGACAGGGCACTCGCGGTGGACATAATGGCCGAATCAGGAAAATCTGAGATCAAAGCGGAGGTATGGCTATGCCTGCATACATTGTGCTCGGAAGTTGGACGCAGAAAGGCATCGAAAACATCAAGCAGAGCCCGACCCGGCTGGACGCGGCCAAGAAGGTCTTCGAGGCCCAAGGTGGGAAGCTGACCGCATTCTATATGACCATGGGCCAGTACGATTTCGTGGTCCTCTCGGAGTGTCCGAATGACGAAAGCGCGGCGAAGGCCGCCTTGAGCCTGGGCGCGGCAGGAGGCGTCAGAACCGAGACTCTGAAGGCCTTCAGCGAAGCGGAATACCGCAAGATTATCGGCTCGCTCCCGTAGTGAGTTCGCGGCGAATGGGGGGCGCAACTTCGCGCCCCTACATCGCCTGTCGAATCCGGTAGACGCCGCCGCCGTAATCCACGACGTAGATCTCTCCGCTCGCGTCCTGCCCGAAGGAACTGATACTGAGGTCAGTGTCGAGAAGTTCGGTGCGTGTCCAGGTGCCCGGGGGTTTTTCCGTCAAGCCCCAGATCCGGCCGGAGCCGAAATCTCCAAAAATATAGGTGCCGCGCAGGCCCGGAATCGCCGCCCCGCGATAGACATAGCCGCCCGTGATCGAGTTCCCTTCCGCGTGGCTGTATTCGGCGATGGGGAACGTAAGCCCGCTCATGTCGCAGCTTGCGGTCGAAGGCGGATAACAATGCATCCCCTCCATGATGTTCCAGCCGTAGTTGCCGCCGCGCGTGATGAGATCGGCCTCTTCATAGTTGCCCTGTCCCACGTCACCGCAAAACAATCGCCCGGTACTCCGGTCGAAAGAGAACCTCCAGGGATTGCGCAGGCCGTACGCCCAGATTTCTCCTCTCGCCCCCGGCTGAGCAACAAAAGGATTGTCCGCGGGCACGGCGTAGGGCGTGGCCGAGTCCACATCGATACGGAGCAGCTTGCCGAGCAGCGTGCCGAGGTTCTGGCCGTTGCCGAGCGGGTCGCCGCCTGAGCCGCCGTCGCCCAGCGCGATGTAAAGATCGCCATCCGGCCCGAAGGCCAGTTGTCCGCCATTGTGATTGGCGAAGGGCTGATCGACAACCAGCAGAATCGCTTCCGCAGAGTCGGCGGTGTTGGGGTCGGCGGGGGAAACCTGATATTCCGCGACGACCGACTGGAGTTGCCCGTTCTCCGTGCGCGTGTAATCCAGGAAGAACCGCCGGTTCTGGGCGAAGTTGGGATGGAAGGCCAGACCCAGCAGGCCCGTCTCTCCGCCGCTGGTGACGCGCGCGCGGATGTCGAGGAAAGGAGTCGAGACCAGCACGCCGCCCTGCACAATCCGAATCATCCCTGCCTGCTCGACGATGAACAGACGGCCGGAATCATCGGGCGGCTGCACGAAACCCACGGGACTGTCGAGGCCGGTCACCACTGTTTCAAGAGCAATTTGCAAAGGCTGAGGATTCGGTCCCGGTTCCGGCTGTGGGATGACGGTCGCGCCGCCACAAGCGAGAAGCACGCACCCGCCGACGAGGGCAGAGGACATCACCCCCCGCGTGAACTTCCGGGGGAAGGATCGCGATGACCTAAGCAGTTGCAGGGGCTCGCCTCCTTGAGTAGCATACCCGGTCAAGGAGAAAAACCATGTCGAGGATTTGTAATAAAGTGGTCTTATCGAGTCTGGTTGTCGTCCTCGGATTGGCCGCTGCTACGTTATTTCCCGCCAGGCCCGGCGTCGGTCCCGCCGGCGATTTCAAGCTGACTTCCAGCGCCTTCCCGGCGGAGACGACCATCCCCAAGAAGTACAGTTGCGACGGGCAGGACATCTCACCGCCGCTGGCGTGGAGCGGCAGCCCCACCGGGACCAAGAGCTTCGCACTGATTATGGACGACCCCGACGCACGGCCTGACACTTGGGTGCATTGGGTGCTCTATGACCTCCCCGCCACGGCGCGTGACCTGCCGGAAAATGTTCCCAAGCAGAAGGAACTGGCCAGCGGCGCGCGCAACGGCGTCAACGGTGAACCCAAGATCGGTTACGAAGGCCCCTGCCCGCCGCCCGGGCCTGTGCACCACTATCACTTCAAGCTCTACGCGCTGGACGGCAAACTCGGGCTGAAACCGGGCGCCACCAAAGCCGACGTCGAAAAAGCCATGCAGGGCCACATCCTCGGCGAGGCGCATTTGGTGGGACTCTTTAAGAGGTAATAAGTAGGTCGCACACAGGCCAGAAAGCCGCATGTGTGCTCCACGCGGAGAGCAGTAACGTGTTGGATGGCAGTTCAGTGCGCAGGTTTGCAAACCAGGAAGCCTGGGCCGCCTGGCTGGGGAAAAACTATCATCAGTCTCGCGGTCTCTGGCTGCGGCTCGCGAAGAAGGGTTCAGGCTTGCGGTCGATTTCCTACAGCGAAGCTCTCGACGTTGCGTTGTGCTACGGATGGATTGACGGGCAGAAGAAAAGCGACACCGAACGGACTTGGCTGCAGAAGTTTGTTCCCCGCTCGGCTAACAGCGTTTGGTCGAAAATCAACCGGGAAAAAGCGACGGCCCTAATCGCCAGTGGGAGGATGAAGCCGGCGGGCCTGAAAGCGCTTGAGCGCGCTAAGAAAAGCGGACGGTGGGAAACAGCGTATGACCCGCCGAGCCGTGCCGTGGTGTCCCCTGATCTGCAGATGGCGCTGGATGCGAATCCCCGGGCCAAGGCGTTCTTTGAGAGCCTCGATGGGGCGAATCGCTATGCGGTCCTTTTTCGGATACAAACGGTGAAGAAGCCCGAGACCCGAGCGAAGAAGATTCGGCAGTTTGTCGAAATGCTGGAGAGGAATAAGAAAATTCACCCGTCGCGCCAACCCCCACCCTCGTCCCCATGAACTGGCTTGAACGTGTGTTGAGACGTATGACTCGTTGAGACGCGTCAGGGCACCATCATTCCTTGAGACCGCTCGGACGGGCTAATCAGCCCGTGGTGCGTTTCTACACTAAGCGCGGGACAGCAGAGCAGAGAATCAAGGAAGACAAGCAAGCGGTGAAGATGACGCAGGTGAGCTGCCATCAGTTTCGGCCGAACGCCGGGTGGCGCACACGTCGCGGTTCTTGCGCTGTGTGCGATCAGGGGTGAGTAGCCACGGAGGCGCTCTTGTGCCGAGGGCTTTTCAAGGCCCCGGCGCTACGAACCCACGGCACATGAGGCATGCCGTGGGTACCCGCTTGTAACCTGGCGCACGGATGGGTGCGGGCGAGGGTCGTATAATGCGCTGGCATGTCCCGCTTGCGCCGCTTGGGCTATCGGACCGATTGCTTTTCATCACCTACCGCGTGTTGCGGCGTCTGGCGATGCTCGTCGAAGAAAGAACCGCAGAGTTCGAAAAGGCCGAACTCCGCGCTACCCGCTTGATATTACCGCCGGAAAGAGTAAGCTGAATATGGATAGTGTCAGCCGTCTAGGTGCGCCATGCGCGTCTGCCTCCGCGCCGTGCTTCTGGTTTTGACTTCATCCGCCGGCTTGGGTCAGGAGCCGCCCTGCACAATTCCTGCGAGCGTTATAACCCCCAACATCTCCTCGGACCATGCGACAGCGCAGGGTGTGGGAATTCGCGGCACTGTCCTTCCAGGTCTCCCGGAGGCCGGTGTTATTTCCACGATTCCAACGGTAGAAGCAGATCCAGTTCCCAATCTCACATCCGACGATTTTGTGGTGGAGACGGACCATCACCCTGTGCGAGTCCTGTCGACCTCCTTTGACAGCGGCCCCCACCGCATTGCCTTCGTTGTCGAGAATGGCAAACAAATGTCCAAGGCGGCCCGGGGGATTGAGGTGGCGGTCATTAGCAGCATCCTGGCGAAGGCTCGGCCGGAAGATTCCTTTGCTCTGCTGACGGCCCGCGGACCGCGCGTTGAGCTGCGCTTCGGGTCGAGCCGTGATGCCATCCAAAAGGCGGTTGAGGAACTCGGCAATCCACCGCAGAATATGCCCAGCGGTCACGGCGTGCTCGATGCGCTGCTCGAAGTCACCAACTGGTTTCAGCCTTCACAGCCGGGCGACTCAATCCTCGTTATGACCCTGCGACTTGAGAATAAACACAAGGCTAGCTTCTCTACGGTACGGACTGCCCTGGCAACACACCGGATTCGGGTGTTCGGTTTCCAATTGTTTCGAATGTACGCCGAAACGGGGAACCTAATCGGAGGCGGCTGTTCCTACATTTCGGACAGTTATACCTGCAGTACCAGCATTGATGATGGTCCGTACGATCAACTGCTTCTTCTGATTGCAGATACGGGCGGAGTAAGTGAGTAGGAGGACACATCGCCTTCAAAGTATTTCACGGCGCCCGGTCGTCCAGAGGAGCTAAAAAAGGCGGGAGAAGAAATGTACCGTGTAGCGACCGGGCACTATCTTCTTGAACTCGAATCGACGGGTGCGCACCTCTCGATTCGACTGAAGCCCTCGGCTCTGGAGAGATTCCCGTGGGTGTCTCTTACCTATCCGACAACCTCGGTAGCTTGCTCGCAGGCGGCGAGACTGGGCTCGGTTCCGCAAACACCCTGCATTGTCCCCGTGAATGTCTGGATGCCGAATTTGTCCTTGCTTCCTCAAGCGGCCGAGGACACCTTAACCCGCCAGTGGAAGGAGGATTTGGCCTCAAACAAATATCTGACGAAGGACCGCCAATGGAATACTTTGCTGCAGTCGTTGAGCCTCCTCGGAAACCTGAAGAACACCTTGCCCATCAAGATAGCACTCCTGGACGAGCTTGCTGCCGATGCGTTCGTAGCACATGACGAGAGGAACCCCGTCCACGTCCCGTCCGTCGTAACTTATAGCGGTCCGCACCGCATCGTGTTCGTTGTTGAGAACCATAAGAAAACGCCGGCAGGAGCTCGGAAGATCGAATCGACGGTGATCACCAGCATCCTATCGAAGGCGCGCCCGGAAGATTCCTTCGCGTTGCTTACGACTCGCGGCCCGCGGGCGGAAATCCCGTTCGGTTCCAGCCGCAACACGCTGCGTGCCGCCGCTGAAAAACTGGCACTGCCGCCGCAACGCGGGCCGGGCGGAGAAGGCGTGCTCGACGCCATCCTCGAGGCCACCCGCTGGTTCCAGCCGCCCCAGCCCGGCGACTCGATCTTCCTGATGTCTATGGACGGCGAAGGGAGAAACAAGGCCGGCTACTCCAAGGTGCAAGCCGCCCTATCAGCAGCCCGCGTGCGTGTGTTCGCGATTCGGTTGGTGGGGGACATCGATGCATTCAGCCTCTCCTACCACCTGGGCCGCGCGAGCGGCGGCTGGGCCAGCAAGGGCCTTCCATGGCAGGGACCGCGGTCGACCGTTACTGACGAGCGGCTGCAAGAAATAATCAGCGACGCACAAGAAATGTACATGGAGGCAACCGAGCATTACCTGTTGAATCTCGATTCCTTCGGCCCTCACTTGACGATTGGGCTCACGGAGGCAACTCTGAATCAGTATCCCTGGGCTGAAGTCCACTACCCACGTGATGTCCGTGCCTGTTCGAATACCAAACCAGGCGATTAGCAGCCAGATCAGAGCCCGCGTGACATTCCCTCGCTTCAATAAAAATTCAAATGCTTTATTGATAAGCAAGACTGCTACAATAGTCAATAGAATTGGCTCGGTTAACCAATACCATTCTTTTGG
>JAIQGB010000216.1 GCA_020072905.1 Terriglobia bacterium
AAGGAGTCTTCAAATCTGAGGACGGCGGTCAAACCTGGGCGCTGCGCAACCAGGGTCTGCCTGAGCCCGAGCCTTTCGCATGGCGGCTAGCGCGAGACAAGAAGGGAGTCCTGTATCTCGTCGTGGCGCGCCGCAGCGAAGACGGCAGCTTCGGGAACGCGCAGGATGGCGCGCTTTACCGCTCGCGCGACGGCGCCGAGCACTGGGAGAGAGTCGTGCTGCCCAAGGGCGTGAATGGCCCGAATGGTCTCGCCATTGATCCCGATGATCCGAATCGACTTTACCTGGCAGCTTGGGGTCGCAACGAACCGGAAGGCGCAGTCGATGGCGGCATCATTGTTTCCGCCGACGGCGGTGGTTCCTGGCGGAATGTGCTCTCTCAGGACCAACACGTTTACGACATTACACTCGACCCTCGCAATCCGCGGGTTCTTTACGCCTGCGGCTTTGAGTCTTCCGCCTGGCGCTCCAGCGAGCGCGGCGAGACTTGGACACGCATCCGGGGCTTCAATTTCAAATGGGGCCACCGGGTAATTCCTGATCCGCGAAACCCCGATCGCATTTACGTCACGACCTATGGCGGGAGCGTGTGGTACGGGCCTGCGACCGGCGATCCCCAGGCCGTGGAAGACATTGTCACGCCCGCGCTGGCCTACGGGAAATAATGATTCACGCTGACTCGACCAATGCTATGCCAGCGCAATTCTGAGGATGAGGATGGCGGCGGTGATCAGCAGTAGCGTTTTGACCCCCAATAGGTACAGTTTTCTGGAGCGGGTCAACGGCACACGGGCTAACATAGAAAGTGGTACAACGATTGGGGGCAGGTTAAGCACTAGAGCCTGGGCTATACGGAACTCGCCTGCGCATCCCTGCGGCTAAGAGTGTTCTCTACAGCGCATCGCACCACGTGGGTGAGCTCATAACCGGTGAGGGGAGGGACAATGAAGTCAAACGCGCCTCCGGTGATCGTTTGCAGGTAGAGCCCGACGTTCGTCAACCTTCCCACGACGATGACGTTTACGGGCTTTTTTGCTTTGATCGCCAGGCTCACGACGTCCTCCCAGGCGCCGTCCGGCAACTTGGGTTGGGTGAAAACCAGGTGCGGTGGGTTCGGCCCCGCGAGCAGAGGCAGAGCTTCCTGGCAACTCCGCACGGAGCATACCTTCACAGACTGAGCTTCGAGAGCCGATTTCAGCGCGTCCAAAGAGTCTCCGAGTTCGTGCAGGAGCAGTGTCGAGATTTCTTCGGACACAGGATGTCGTGTGGGCCCCAGGGGCGAATACCCACGGTTCTGGAAATGCTTGTCGGGCGGCGATGATCCAGGGGGAAAGCCCGGCAGCGCGCCTGTTGCCTTCGGAAACTTTTGTGGCGGGTAGTGCTGTGTTCGGTATTCCCGGACGTCCTGCTCATTGATGCGCAGATCGGCTTCCGCGTGCGACTCTATTGTTTCCCCCTTCAATTCCCGCTGCAACCGGGCAGAACCGATGCCAGGGCCATCCTGGAATCTCAGGCGTCCCGGAGAGAAATCCTCAAATCGGACTTTGACGGTGAATTCGCGGGCGGGCGCAGGAGGGTCGATCACATCGAAATTGTAGACACGAAAACTGGGGACAATGGTGAAACCGGCATATTGAATGTACATAGGAGAATCCTTTCTTAATCCCTGAAAGCGCTGACCAATCCGTCTCTTCCTCGCAGTCTGCCAACGACTCGGTTCTTGCGTCCTGCGGTCCCCTGCTCGGAGGTTTGAGGCTGGAGAGCAGTCCTCGCGTCCGTTGGGGTTGGTCCCGACCGCATGAGAGGCAGTTCCACTAGAGTCGTCCCCTCGCTCCGTAAACTTTAGGCGCCAAGGCCGAATGGAGCTCGGAGGCAGTCCGGAGGGCGGGAATCAACCTCCCGGTTTCTTCCCGGCTCCCTGATATTCGACCACTTGGAACGGGGCGTGAGCGGCAGGGAACTTCCTGATGCCTACCCTGTAGAAATAGACCGTCGTCTGATTGCTCTCGAGGTCGAGGATCACGCCCCATCCGTATTTGCGATGGCGAACGGATTGCCGCAACTTCAGTTCCATGGGTCACCTTTCCCGTCCTAGTAGCGCCGCCCGCTGCCGCCACTATCGGAGCGGCCGCGGTACCCTCCGCGTCCACCGCCTCCGCCTGGGCCCCTGCCAAATCCTGTCCGCTGGGGCTTCGCCTCATTTACGGTCAGCGGACGACCCTCGAGAGTTTGGCCATTCAGTCCGCTGATCGCCCGCTGGATGTCTTCGCCCTCGGCCAGCTCGACAAAGCCGAATCCGCGCGGCGTTCCCGTCAACTTGTCGCGAATCACCACCGCCGACGCCACTTGAAAGCCTGCGTTGATTACGAATTCGTTGAGTTGAGCGTCGGTGACGGTATGCGGAAGGTTACCTACAAAGAGCTTCAAAGCCATTCGATCCTCCAATTGATAGCGGCCTTGGGGAGGTCCGCCGGGTTAAGTTCACTGACAAAGCTCGCCTGCGCAGAATGCCGCGGTCAGGGCTGCCTTCTCGTGCTAGGGGCGAAAGTTCGGTTTGTTCGCCAGCCTGGCCTTCCCTTCCTCGGCACGGTCCTTTTCATCCTGTTCAGTCTGGCGCGCGATCTCACGTTGGGGAGCGTCTTGCTCATCCAGGCGGATCGCTTCGGCGACAGCGGCCCGGGCCAGGGCATCAAGCCGTTTCGAAAACCCTACCATCCCAAAGGTCGGCTGATAGGAGGAACGGTAGAGGTTGAACGAGTATTGCGAGTCCTCCCAGCGCGCGATGACCACTTCGCTGTCGTTGTAAACCTGAGACGAGGAGAACGTGATCTCGGCAGCGGGCCTTGTGGCAGTCCCGTACCGGGCCGACATCGCCTCGACGATATCCTCTGTCGTCAGGCCCTCGGTTTTGTATCGGTCATAATTTACCACTACTCGGAAGAGCTCCCCATTGTAAAAGCTGAAAAAGATGGCCCTCACGGGGTCCGCTTGAGAAGATGTGAGAGAGAGCTGGGGATGCCACTCCAGTTCTTGAATCAACGCTGGACGTTGATGGATCACCTTCGCCTCAGACGGTTTCGCGTCTGCAAGCTTGGCGATCGCGGGCAGGTCCATTCCAAATTGAAAATCCCGGTACCTGGAGAGATCCTGCGCATCAATCGAAGGCGCCATAACCGGGTCCGCGCGCAGTGAAAGGCCATAGGCGCGTCGGGGCTGCAAGGGCAGTTCTTGGATGAATGCCGGCGGCTGAATTATCAACCTTGCCTCGGACGGTTTCACGTCCTGTGCGCAAATCAAGGGCGCGGCTGAAAGCGCCGCCCAAAAGATCGAGATTGCGATGCTCCGCATGCTGATCATTGCAGTCCTCCTTCAGGGGACTTGGTACTTTACGAATGCCAGGCACGTCGAACTCGACCGAGGTCAGCCCAACTGACCCGGGCCAACCGGCACGAGGGTCAGCGACTCGACGCCCTCCTGCTCGGGCGTGGCGGTTTTCGGTTCTGGTGCTTTGTTCTCCAGCGCCTTCCGCAAATCTCGAATGCGCTTTCGCTCGTAAATTTTGCGCTTTCGTTCCCGGCCAAATCGGCTTTTGTCACCATTTCTTTCCGACACAGTTCCCTCCTTCGCGACCCCTATGCTTGTGTGCAGACCGCCGCTAATTTGGCTCGATCCCATTCCGCAAAGTCCTTGGTCCAGGGGGCTCGTTGGATTTGGCGTGGGTAGGCGGAGACACTCATGCAGGTCAGGCCCAGGAAAGGGTGCGCCGCCACTTGCGTGATTTCCACGCAATTGAATTTTCTCGAATCCAGGTTCGCGATCACGCGCTTGACTGCCCTGCGCAGCGCTTTCTGTCCGTCAAACCCCAAGCCGGTCGCCTCGACCGTGACAGCCATGGAGAAAAAAGTCCATCCCGCTTCGCGGATTCTTTGATCCAGTCCGTAACCGCCAAGATCTTTGACTAATCTCCAGCCATTCGAATAGGGCTCACTTTCGAACCGCAAGGATTCCGGCAAAAGGGTGCCCTCCTCGATGAGAATGGTCCCCGCTTTGATCTTTTCTACCATTGGCTTCTCACTTGGACAGGCAAGTGGCGATCAGGACCACGCCGCCCGCAGATTCAATGTAGCGCACTTCCCGAGTGCTGCGATCTTGTTACCGATGTCCCAGAGAGTGGCACCCTCTCATCCGCGGCGTCAGCGAAGGTGGCGGCGGCATGGACCTCCCTCATCCCACGGGTGGCTTCTGTGTGTTTATTCCCAGTGGGCGGGTCGGTCAGAACCAGGCGATCACGGTAAGCGTCGGCAGGACGCGTGAACCGCTCCGGGTTCTTCATGATGAAGTCAAGGGCCTGAGCCAACATATCAGAGTGATGTCCATTCCCGAACCGTACCGCATCTGGACGGGCCGAAGACCCGGCAGCGATGAGGTCGCTGAGCTTAGTTCTCGTATTTCACCTTGTACGGAACCGTCGCCCGTTCGGCCTCCCCAAAGTGCCTGCCTGCGCGGCCTGCCTGGAAGCCCAGCATGGCCCCCACACAAACCGCAAACGCCAACAGTATTTTGTAACCCGGGGGAGATGGCCATAACAGCGCCAAAAACACGAGAAGCAACACGGGAATGAAACCCCGCCTCATAATTCTCGTAAGCATTGGAGACCTCGCTTCTTCATCGTCCCTGGATTCCTCTTGGCCGGAGAAGGGAGGTGGCGGACTTGGCCGCCCCCACCGAACAAAAGGCCCTTCCACCTTAGGCTGCTGCACGAGCAACCAGCTTGTGAAACGTCGAGTTGGACACCTCATAGGTTTGAATATAAGGATTTCCTTCGACCACTCTCGCCAGGGTCTTGAGCACCTGGGGATACGTTCGGCGGTTATAAGCATCCGCATCCTCTTTGCGGTCCCACAGACTGATTCCCACCGCTTCCGTTCCATCGGGGACGACGAACGCAATTTCGTCCTGGAAGCCTCTAAGTTTCCGCAGCACGGGAATGATTTCCTTGTCAAGCGTCCGGGTAAACTCCGCAATGCTGTTGGGCTTCAGATGCATGAAGACGTGGCGAGCGACCATGTTAACCTCCCTGGATCTCAGCTAAGAGGTGCGCTCTCAGATAACCTGAATTAGTTCAGATTATCTGACAGGTGAGCGTGGCAAACCTAATCTCCTTAACTAGATTAAGTAAATTCACTTGACTTGTCAAGTTGAATCTGTTAGATTACTCACGAATTAATTAACTTTAGTTAAGAGCAAGAGGGATCCCGTGAACGTGGCTTTGGTAATCAGGCAGCGCCTCGAAGAGTTGGAGCTTGACCAACGGGATCTGGCAACCGCCGCGCAAGTTACGGAGTCCTACATCTCACAGTTGCTGACCTGCAAAAAAGCGCCCCCCGCGCCAGGCCGCACTGATATTTATGACAAGATGGGAGATTTCCTGAAGCTTCCGAGTGGTGAACTTGCGAAGCTGGCAGCTCTGCAACGTAGGGAAGAACTGAAGAAGAAACTCGGGGACCCACCTGCCCCCCTGTTCAAAGAGGTTCGAGAGTTGATTCTCCGCAAATGCGCGCCCGACAAAGAAAGGCAAATACACGCGATTTTTGAAAAACAGCCTTTCGGTGAACTGGAACGCCTGGTCACCCAGAAGCTTTTGGACGTGGCCAAGAGAATTGTCAAGGAGGAACTGGAAAGCGAAAACTGGCTCCGCTTGGTGGCTCGACTGAGCAACCGCAGCTATGAACAGATGCGGGTCAGCGTGCTCGAGTTCCTGGATACGGACATCTTCAACGTGTCGTTGGAGAATTGCAGCGCCTTCCTGGATCCGCTGATTGAATCCTGGGATATTGACTTGGCGACCTTTGGCATGGAAATCGTCTTGAACCGGCGAGTGGCCCCAGGGCGTCCGATGAAGTTTGAATTTGTCGAAACGGAACCCGAGCAGCCTATCGACGAAGAGCCTGGGCTCAAAGAATTCCTTGCGACGCCTGTCCTCTTCCGCGATGCGACCCAGGAGGAAATCGAGTTTCTAAAGAAGCTGCGGTTCAAGGGGAAACGGCCTACGCCCCTCTACTATTACCGGGAGTTGCAAAGCTTCAGAGACCCCCTCCATTTTCGCACTCCCTAAGCCAAGTAGGACATTGCCCAAACCATGTGATTTTGGCTCGCAATCTTCGGCCAACTGCCCAAACCTAAACACCATCAGTTATCGGGTCAGAATCGGCCAGGTTTCCGAGACAGCGATTATAACCCCCACGGCGAGATGAATCCCCATCGTACCAATAATGAATCAAGAGGCTCATTCGCAATTCCTTGCTGCCGCTTCTCCCCATTGCTTCCCATAAGTCCAGTTCGAAACAGATGAAGCAATCGTCGGTGTGGACTCACTGACGCGGATGTGCAGTCGCGTTTCGCGGAGTTGGCAATCACCCAGATTCTGCTCGGATGCTCTGATCCGGTTCTCCGTGTCCCCGCGAGCGCAGATGCTGAGCACGCCAAGGCAATAGTCGTCGTCCATCATGGTGTTTCGGGACCGGCTAAATGGAGCCATTTGGAGCCTTGGGGATATTCGGCCACGGAGGCCAGTGCCGTTCCAACGTATTAGGCCAATCTTCAATAGCCGGAAGCATCGGACGGAGGCTGGCGCACGGGCACGGAATACATAGTTCCGGATAGTGGGAACGGCACTAACTTGTTGAAAAATATGGTAGGCCCGTGGGGACTCGAACCCCAGACCTCTACCGTGTCAACGTCAGACCAGCTTTATAAGCCTACACTCGTTGACCCCGATCTCTTTTTGTTTACTTTGCGATGCAGACGCATCACTTAACTGGACGTGTGCGAACAAAACTCGATTAATGACGAGGAGTCCCTGCAATTTTCACTACACCTTCTGCATGAGAAGCGAGTTCCGAAAAGAGGGGGGAGTTTCAATCCAAGGGAGGTCAATATGAGGCCAACAGAACAGCCAAAAAAGCGTTTTGGTTGGGACGCCGACGAGGATGAAAAGATCTCGGTCTTTTTCCGACTCAATGAGCTTGCAAGAAAACGAAACGTTGCCGTGCTCTACATTTACCGAACGACGACGGACTATGGAGGTAAAGGTTCGGCTGACTTACAGTTTCATTACGACGGTCCGAAGCCAGCCTCAGGCATATGTCTGTTTTGCGGAAAGCAGACGGTGGAGCCAGATGATTGTGATGATTTGGGTGGATTTGTTTTACACGATGATTGTTATGACGAAACCGTTAACGACTGGGGCATGGATTTCTACTTGGAGCAAGGGCCCTATCGTCCAGCGGTGATCGTCATAGTGGCATGGTGGCCAGGCTCCATCGACAACCTTCTGATGGGCTTAGCCTGGGGACTAGGCGTTAACTATCTAATACGAACGCATTAAGTTATGTTACAGAGCCGACGAATCTTGTTGGGGGACCACGAGCGCGTGGTCTTCTGGACGGTGGTCCAGACGTCCTCCAAAGTTTCAAACCAGCGATTGGTCGTGGCCTCAAAGCGAATT
>JAIQGB010000217.1 GCA_020072905.1 Terriglobia bacterium
GGATGCTTTATCACCTCGACCGTTAGCCCCCAGCGGTGCTGATTGAAGATGTTCTGCCTGTGTGTCACTATGAAGCCAGGGAGAAAACGATGATGTTTCTCATCACCATGATCCGCGACGAGGATGGGACATACGTCGCCGAATGCCCGTCCATTCCGGGCTGCATTAGCCAGGGAAAGACGGAGGAGGAAGCGGAGCGAAACGTCCGCGAGGCCATCAAAGAGTGCCTGGAAGTTCGCGCTGAGAAGGGCATGCCGCTCACCGTCACTACTCGCGAAGTGGAAGTTCCCGTCTGATGTCCACAGTCCCCCTGTTGAGGCCCCACCTCCGCAACAGGCCATCCTGTAGACTCAAATCCAGATGCCCATGCAATCGCCCGCGCAGCTTCCCTCCCGCCAGCCCAAGCGCAATCTCTCCATCGCTCTTGTTCCCGTGTTGCTGGTGATCATCACATTCCTCTTCTGGCGGCAGACGTGGTTCGGCACGCGGCTGACCGACCGCGAAATGAGCCAGTACCTCACGGACACTTCCGTCCCGCACAAGACCCAGCACGCCCTCTCGCAGCTTGCCGAGCGCATGACGCGTGGCGACGCCTCGGCGCGGCAATGGTACCCGCAAGTGCTGGCGCTCGCCGCAAATCGCGAGGCGGAGTTTCGACTCATGGCCGCCTGGGTGATGGGCCAGGACAATCACTCGGAGGATTTCCACGCGGCGCTCGCCAAGCTTGTCGGCGATTCCGACCCCATGGTGCGCCGCAACGCCGCGCTCAGTCTGGTGCGCTTTGGCGACGCCGCGGGCCGCGCGGAATTCCGCGCCATGCTCGAGCCGTTTCCCCTCCGCGCGACTCAGGGCGGGACCATCACTTACCGCCTGCGCGAAGGCGATCCGGTGCGGAGCGGCACCGCCGTGGCGCGTATCGTGAGCGGGGAGAACAAGCCCGTCGACGTGGTCGCACCGGTGGCCGGGGAACTCGCCGGTCGGATGGTAGCGGATCAGGCGACCGTCGCGGCGGGTGACGTGGTGGCGGAGATTTCGCCGGGCGAAGATCAGGTCTGGGAAGCGCTGCGCGCTCTCTACTTGGTGGGCGCGGAGGAAGACCTCGCGGACGTCGAGCGCTTCGCCCGCGGCGTGACCGGCATGCCCGACCGTATCCGCCAGCAGGCCGCGCTCACCGCGCAGGCAATCCACCAGCGGATGCAGTCCGGCCAGTCGACCCCGTCGCAGCACTAGCGCAGGGACGGCGGCCTTGAGGGACACTGCCGCGAGCGAACAAGGGCCGACGCCCTCCCGCCCGGCCTCGCGCTTGGGCCGCTCTTTGAGCCGCGCACAGATCAAGACAGCCACGGCCCGGTGCTTTACGCGGACGGACCGTGGCTGATGAAGATCCGATGAAGTCGGCACTCCGGGTTCGGACGGGCGTGCGCGGGATCTGCCTCCCTCCCTATCGCCCGGTCATAGCGAACCAGCTTCCGCCGGACGAAGTGACGAAAATGATGGGCGCGAAACATTCGGAAGGTAGCGCCAACGTCTCTTCGATGTCGGCGTTGCCCGAAGGGTCGGCCGGATAGGCGGCAGTGCTGACATTGACGAAGTCAGGGTTTCCCGAGCCGTTGATGATCTGGCAACTGACCACGCCCCGGAAGAATGGAATCGGGTTGGTCAGGCGCAGGTTCGCAGGCACCGCGGGATCGTCCGCCAGAACGAGCCCCTTAACGTGAACCTCCAGCTTGCCGCCCGCTTTGAGCGATCCGCGACCGTCGGTGATCGTCCAAGGCAAGCCGCCACCCGGAACCCCTCGAATGGGATTGTCGGCACCGACGAACGGCCCTCTAACCGTTACCATCGTCTTGAATTCCAGCACGGCGGCGCCGGCTGGGTCCGAAGTTTGGGCCCTGAGCTGGATTGTCAGAGCCAGGCTGGTTACCACCAGCCCGATCGCAATCACAAACAGTTTCCGCATTGTTTCTCCTCCGTTGGTCAAATTGTCTCGACGCCAACCTTCACCCTCGACGCGCCCAACCTTAGTCTGCGAAAGTCACGCTTGGAGAGGTTACTCCGAGTGCTTGGGGCCGATTGTCTCGGCTCCGTCACACCTTTGCAAAGATGGTGTGAGAAGTGCAAAGATCGTCGAAGCCCACCGCCTTCGGCATCCTGGCGCTGGGCTCTTGCCCTAGGCCTGAAAGCCCAGGGAGGCACGACGATAGTCGGATGGGGAAAGGAGACGACCCTTAGCATGCTCGCTTCGAATGAGGTGATTGCCTTTGTGGCAACCCGGGACTCAGCCAAGGCAAGAGCGTTCTACGAGAACGACCTCGGCCTGCGGCTGATGGGGGATGAACCTTCCGCCTTGGTCTTCGACGCGCACGGGACCATGCTCAGAATCTCCAAAGTCCGTGAATTCACACCCGCCTCTTACACGGTTCTGGGGTGGAGAGTTCCCGATATCCGCGGTGCGGTGGCCGAACTTGAGCGAAAGGGCGTCGCTTTCGAGCGTTACGAGGGATTTGGACAGGACGACCGGGGAATCTGGGCGAGCCCCAGCGGCGCCAAGGTCGCCTGGTTCAAGGACCCGGACGGGAACACGCTTTCTCTGACCCAGTTTGTTGATTAGCCGCACCTGCATCGTCGTGGACGCGCGAGCTCGAACCACCGAGGTCGCCGCCAAAGCCTCTGCCGCCACGGGCGCATCCGGGACGTGACCCGGTTGCCCTGTTTATGGCACGAGGCGGCGCAGGGTCAGGAACTTGACCTTCTGCTCCGCCTCGGTGCTGGCCATGGGCGAATAGTAGTAGTAGAAGCTGGCCTCCAATTGAGTCTGGACCCCCGGTGGTGCCGGGAAGGTAAAGGTCTCGTTTCGGGTCTCCTTGGGTGCGAGCCGCGTATCCGTCACGACACGTGCGGCGCGCAGAAACGCCAGGTGTTCGCGGTTGAGGATTTTGCCCTGCGCGTCGGCGACCGTGCGCCGGAAGACGCGCTCCTGCCGGAAGTGTTTCCCATCGTAGCGGTCGGCACGGACTTCGAGAATCAACTGGCGCAGAGGTGAGCCGGTAGGCACGTCGTGTCCCGCACCGCGATTGCTGACCTCGACCGAGACCTTCACTTGGTTCCCGTCTCGCGCCGCGGAGAGTTGCCCCTTGATCGCCTTGTTGAGCTGGTCGAGGGAGTGGCTGCCAGGAATTTCGTGCAGGTTGAGGGTCAAGTGGCTGTTGCGTTTCACCCGGGGGTCAACGACATCGCCCTCGACCCGATACATGTGGCACGACTGGCAGCTCTCTCCGCCGCCCGTGTAGGCGCTGTTTTTCCATTCCGAATATGTCGTAAGCACGGGAAATCCCAACGAGTTGCGGTATTCGTGACAGGTGACGCAGGCAAGCGCGGAGGTGTGGACTTCCGAATACGCCGTCCCGTGCGCTGTTGAAACCGCCTCTTTCGAAGGCCCGCTCTTGACGAGCGAGAACTCCACTTTCGCCCGGGGATTACCCTCCGTCAACGTCACGTCGCGAATCGAGTGGCAGTAATCGCAGGTTACGCCTTCCCAGCTCACTTTCTTGATCAGCCCGAGATCTCCGGTCAGGACGGCGATGGGCGAGTGGCAACCCAGACAAACCTTGCGCGATTGGACGCCGAAATCGGCTTCCGCGAGCTTGAGAGCGTCCTGGAACAGCCGGCTTTCCATGGCGTTGGCGTGAGCCGACCGTTTCCAGCCGTCGTGAATAGCGCGGTGACAGTCGCCACAAACCTCGGCGCTGCTGGGGGGTTGCAGATCAACTCCGAGTAAAGCAGGGGCGTAAAGAAACAGTAAGAGGACAAATGGCGTTCTGGACACCGAAAACCTCCAAGAGAAGGTGGATTCCCTCCTAACCACTGTCAATTCATTGCCGGGCACGCGCCCGCAGCATTCCCACAGTTCGGGCGGATTGTACCCCAGAAGGTGACGTAACGTACCTGGAGAAGTTTGCTCTCGCGGCGAAATGTCTGGAGAGGGCTGGGGGAGGATGCCAGGGAGGATTTGTCGATGCCCCACAGCCGTTCACTAGGCTCAGAGCGGTCCCCGGAGGACTGGGGCGGAAGTGCCGCCAGCTTCCGCGTCAGGTAGGGGAACGGTGGCGCGAAACCGGCGAGAATGCGCCTGCGCCCGTGTCAGAAGGTGCCGGCGAGCGCAGGTCGTTTGTGTCGACATTTACGTGAAAAGGCAGTGGATAGAGATCCGGCGGCGGTTTTCGATTGACCCCCCTCCTACCAGAAAAGTACAATCGCCAAGTTCGCGTCCAGACAACTAGGGGCGCGGGCTGGGACTTGAATCTTGGGGTGATGGGGGGACGTTGCGCGGCAGGTTGAGAGCGCTTTGCTTTCTGTTGGCCGTGCTTGCCTTGGTTTCCTGCGGCACGACAGCCAGGCGCCGGGTAAGCATCAAGCCGCCCTCGCCAGCCTACGCTCCTGCGGAACTGCCTATTCGCTCGCTCGACGCGATCATTCGTGCTCCGCAGCCACCTCCGCCCGACCCGATTGACCAACTCATTGCGCAAGCTGAGCAGTTCTACGCGACCGGCGTCGAGAACTACGGTGCCGGTAACCCCGACAAGGCCCGGCAAGCCTTCGACGAGGCTCTGGCCCTGCTCCTCCAATCCAAAACAGACCTAGCCAGCAACGAGCGCTTGCGGAACGAATTCGAGAAACTGGTGGAGAACATCCACAGCCTGGAGGTGGCGGCCGTCGAGCGTGGAGATGTGCTCAGCGAGCAGAGGTATGAGCCCGCACCCATCGAGTCTTTTTCGGGCCTCACCTTCCCTGTCGATCCCAAGGTCCGCGAGCGCGTTCAACAGGAGATCGGCACGGTGAGGTCCGACCTGCCATTGGTTTCAAACGACATCGTGGACGGCGTCATCACCTACCTTAAGGGCAGAGGTGCGGGCTACACCAAGACGGCCCTGACGCGCCTCGGGCGGTACCAGCCACTCTTCGCCGATGTACTCCGCAAGCAGGGCCTGCCGCAGGACTTGGTCTATCTGGCCGCGGCGGAGAGCGCCTTCAACCCATTCGCGCTTTCGCGCGTCGGCGCCAAGGGCATCTGGCAACTCATGCTCAGCCGGGCGATCGAATACGGCTTGAAGCGAGACCGCTGGGTGGACGAGCGCGAAGATCCGGTCAAATCGACGCAGGTGGCCGTCCGCCACCTCAAGGACCTCTACGAAATGTTCGGGGATTGGTACCTGGCGATGGCGGCCTATAACTGCGGCCCGGTGGCCGTGCAGCGGGCCATCGAGAAGACGGGCTACGCGGATTTCTGGACCCTCTACAAGCTCCATGCTCTGCCCGTGGATACGGAGAACTACGTCCCCGTCATCATTGCCACGGCGCTGATCGCCAAAGACCCCAAAGCTTACGGGTTTGAGATCGACCCCGACCCGCCGCTCCAGACGGATGAGGTCGTGGTCGGTGCGCCGACCGACCTGCGCCTGGTGGCCCAGATCATCGATCATCCCGTTGAAGAGCTGATCCGGCTTAACCCGGGCCTGCTGCGCTGGACGACTCCCGCCAACGACCCGGAATACGTCCTCCGCCTGCCGGCGGGTACCAAGGGAGTTTACGAGGGGGCCATCGCGCTCATCCCGCCTGACAAGCGCATCTGGTGGCGCGCGCATAAGGTGGCCGAGGGCGAGACGCTCTCCAGCGTGGCGCGCAAGTTTCGCGTAACGCCCGTGGCCCTGGCCGGAGTGAACAACCTTGCGCCGGGCGCTTCACTCGAAGAGGGCGCGCGTCTCGTCCTGCCGCTCGCCCCGGGAAACGAATCCTCGCTCGCCCGTGTGCGGGAGCGCGGGCCGCGCCGCCTCATCCGCTACCGGGTGAAGGCTGGGGACACTCTCGACCGGGTCGCGGACCGCTTTGACGTCACGCCTTACCAGATCCGCAGATGGAACAAGCTGCAAAGTCCCAAGATCGCCGCCGGCCGGTCCCTCCGGACCTATGTTGCCGGTGGAGCCGGCGCCGGCTCCGGGGCCTCTCGCTCGCGGCGCACTCGGAGCTCCAGCTTCTCCCGCCAGCCGAAGAGAAAGACCACCCAAGCTTCGCGCTCTCCGGCCCGCTCGAAAACCCCATCCGGGGCCGAAGCGCCCGGCTCCGTCGCCTCCCGCTGAGCCGTGGCGGCCCGCTATCATTGCGCTTGACATGCGAAATCCTGTGGTATACATCTGCCTCGCTGATCGCCCGTCAGCATCCGGCCCTGCAGGCTCGAAGGCAGAAGCCGTGCCCAGGTTTTCTGGTCGCAGACTGACGAACTGGCGAGGAGGGATTCATGGCGTTTGACGTAAATGATCGAGAGCCCGGCGACGATCTAGAAGATTACGGAGACGAGCTCTCCTCCGACTACAAGGAAGAGGAAGCTGAGCAGGCCGCGGAGGAAGGCGAAGAACTCGAAGAAGAGGTCTCTTACGAGACCGAAGAATCGGCGAAGGTGGAGACACCTGCGGAGCCACGCGCGCGTGCTGCCCCGCCGAGCGGCTTGCTGCATCGCCAACTACGTGCATCTCTCCGCCTCCCTAGCCGTTGCTGTCGTTTCCTGCACCACCTACCTCATCGGCCGGACGCCGCCGAAGCCTGAGCGCGGAAATTTCCCCAAAAAGCGTGGAGCGCGCGAGCATCTCCTAAAGCAGCTCGCGACGCCCGTCGAAAGCCACAGCAGACCCCACACCGGCATCCCGCCGACCGTCGTTCGCGCCCGACGCACATGCCCAGCGATCCCGACAGCCAACGCCGTGCCACGCACTCGTCCGTCGTAGACGTTTGCCTGATGCTGCGCGCGCACGCCGAGTCGCGCTGGCTCTCCAACCAGCTCGCGCCGGTGCTGCGCGAGATCGAACAGCGCGAGTCGATCTCCGACCAGCAGCTGGCAACGGCGCTCGCCTATCTCGAGGCGCTCTGGATCGAGGCGTGCGCGCGCGCGAGAGAGACCGAGTCGGCGCGCGTCGAGCTCGACGCGCTCGGCTCGCACGACCGCGAGCTCTACGACAAGGCGCACCGCTATCACGCCGCCGTCCGCCGCCTGCGCGAGGGCGTCGAACGGCGCGTCGCGCGGCTGCTCGCCGCGCCCAGCGCCGACGAGCTGCCGCCCCCGCCGACCGCACGGCATGTGCGCGGGCATCGGCGCCGCTCGCTCAGAGACCGCCCGGCGCGTCCCTGAGCGGATCGCATACGCTGCGCCGCGTGCCGCCGCGCTTCGACCTGCAATCGCACTCGACCGCCTCAGACGGATCGCTGCCGCCGGCCGAGGTCGTGCAGAACGCCGCCGACGCCGGCGTTGAGCTGCTCGCGCTCTCAGACCACGACACGATCGCAGGCGTCGCCGGGGCGATCGACGCCGGACAGAGCCTCGGCGTGCGCGTCGTCCCCGCCGTCGAGATCTCAGCTGTCGACGACGGCGCGCCGGTCGGTCGCGAACTGCACATCCTCGGCTACGACATCGACCACAGCGGCCCGCCGAT
>JAIQGB010000218.1 GCA_020072905.1 Terriglobia bacterium
AGTTGATCGGATATACCGCGGGTTCGCTTTCCTACCTTGGTGGCCGGGCAACGCGACTCGGCCCACTAAAGCTGGCCAGCTTTTTTGTGCTGGGAAATGTTGCGACGCTTGTGGCCTGGGGGAAATTCTGCTTGGGAGACAGATTTGTTGCCTGGGAGCCCAGTCAGCGCGGTTGAGAATGAAGCCAAGGCAGATCCCGGAGACCTGGTGAGCAGCGAGAAGGTCGCAGTTTGCCACATCGCTTCCGGTGACCTCTGGGCGGGGGCCGAGGTTCAGATCGCGACCCTCCTGCGAAACTTGGCGCAGACGGAGGAGCTGAGACTTTCGGCAATTCTGCTGAACCCTGGACGCCTTGCCCAAGAGATTCGAGGTTGCGGAATTGATGTGAGAATCATCCCCGAAAGCCAGAAGAGTTTTTTGGCAGTCTTCTCCGAAGCCGCCACGTATCTCGCGTCCAGAGGAGTGCGGATACTTCACTCTCATCGGTACAAAGAGAATGTTTTGGGGGCCCTGCTCGCCCACCGATGCCGCATCCCTTTCGTTGTCCGAACCCAACACGGTCTTTCCGAACCCCATGTGGGTTTCAGGCAAATCAAACAAAAGCTCATTCAAAGGTTGGACCGCTTCGTCGCCCGATGGGCAACAGATCGCGTGATCAGTGTTAGTTCCGAAATGAGCCGTCATCTCGCCCAGCAGGTAAACTCTCAGAAGATCGTTATCATCCCCAACGGAGTGGATCCCGCAATCGTGCACTCAGAGCTGAGCGTGGCGGAAGCCAGAGACCGCCTGGGCGTTCCCCGCGATTGCCACGTCCTTGGCGCCGCCGGCCGACTGGAGCATATCAAGCGTCTGGACATTTTTCTTGAGGCGGCCAAGCTCTTATCCGCTGAAAGGCGGGACACGTGGTACGTTATCGCTGGAGAGGGTAAAGAAGAAGCAAGGTTGCGCGCCCTGACGCAATCCCTTGGCCTTGGCGACCGCGTGATGTTCCTCGGTCATCGCGACGACATTTATGATGTGCTCCGAGCTTTGGACATCCTCGTCCTATCTTCCGATCACGAAGGTTTGCCCATGGTGCTTTTGGAAGCTCTCTGCCTCGGCGTGGTGGTCGTGGCGCGGGCCGTGGGAGGCATCCCTGAAGTGATTCAAAACGGCGTGAACGGCATTTTGGTAGACTTGCCGGACCCGCGAGATCTTGCCGACGCGTGCGTGCAAGTCCTCGCGGACCGCACTCGCGCTCAACGCCTGGCCGAGGCCGGACTCAGATCCGTGACGGAGGGCTACGGAGCTGCAATGGCCGCCGACCAGGTGACTCGGCTCTATCTTTCGCTGTGTGAGCGGTCATGAAACTCGTCTGGCTGTCTCATTTCGTGCCGTATCCTCCCCGTGGCGGAGCGCACCAACGGAGTTACAACCTGATCCGCCATATCGCAAGTAAACACGAGACGCTTCTGTTTGCCATCAATCTGGAGGGGCATTCTCCTCAATTGATTTCCGAATACTCAAAGGAACTGAAGAAACACTGTGCCGAAGTGGAGATCTGGGATCTCCCGCACCGCTGGCGAGGGGCGCGCTGGTGGGCGGAACTGGCGCTGAGCCCACTCTATCGCCACCCCTACGGGAGCCGCACCTTATGGTCGCCGGAGCTCGGCCGCCGGTGGGAAGCCGTGCTCGGCAGGCATCCGGGCGCGCTGGTGCATTTCGATTCGATCGATCTGGCCCTGTATCTGCCGCCCGCAGCGCGTTTTAAGAAGGTCCTCAACCACCACAACTGCGAGTCGGCGATGGCGGAGCGACGCGCCGAGAAGGAACCCAATCCGTTGAAGCGAGCCTACTTGCGGCAGCAGGCCCGCAAGCTCAGAAGATTGGAGCAGGAAGCCTGCCATCTATTCGATGTCAACCTGACGGTCTCCGAGTTAGACAAGCGAAGCTTATTGGAAAGCAGTCCTCGCGCCCACTTCCACGTCGTGGAGAATGGAACGGATACCGGCTACTTCTCCCCGGCGGAAGCTGTCCCCGAGCCAAAGAGCGTCGTATTTGCCGCCTCCCTGAACTGGTACCCCAATCTCTCGGCAGTCCGCTTCTTAGGTTGGGAGATTTGGCCTCGTCTAAAAAGCCAATGCCCGGGCATCCGCCTCTTTTTAGCGGGACAGAAACCCCCGAAATGGCTGGTGCAGTGGGCAGAGCAGGACCCTGAGATTGTGCTGGTCGCGAACCCCGTAGACATTCGGCCCTGGATGGCGCGCGGAGCCGTCTTCGTCTGTCCAATCCTTGACGGAGGCGGCACGAAGCTTAAGATCCTGGATGCCTTAGCAATGGGTAAGGCAGTCGTCACTACCGCCATAGGCTGTGAAAGCCTGGAAGTCAAACACGGCGAAAACATCCTCGTCGCCGACACGCCCGAGGATTTTGCCCGCCAAGTCCTGCGGCTCCTCGGGGATGAAGCCCTGCGAAAACAATTGGGGGCCTGTGGCCGCGCCCTGGTCGAAGAGCTTTACAGCTGGGAAGTAATTGGACGGCATCTTGAACAGGCATATCAATACGCGCTCAAAGGTGGACCATGTGAAGAGAAGCGTTAGTGCCGAGGCACACCGCGGAGGGAGGGTGATTACGGCTTGGATTGCGGGCGACTGCTGGCTCAAGCCCGGCGAGGGGACCACGGATCTTCGGGAATTGTATGGCAACTTCCGGCCGGATCTCCTCATTCTCAATCTCGAGTGTGCGGTCCCAGCAGGCCCAGTACGGACTGGCCGCAGAGCTCTTTTGCCTCTCGACGCAAACAGGTTGTCTGAGCTGGCGATCGCAGAGAACACCGTCTGCATTGTGGCCAACAACCACATCAGTGATTTCGGGTCCGAGGGCGTGCTGGCAACCTTGCGAGCGCTCCGCCAAGCCGGAATTCGGTCTGTCGGCGCCGGAGTTTCTCTCGCGGAAGCGCGCGCTCCGGTCATTGTAGAGGTCGCTGGGCGTCGAATCGGCCTACTGGCGTATGCAGATACGGCCCCCCATGTCGGTGCAGTTGCCGCCACAGACCAAGCTCCAGGCGTGGCCCCTTTGATCCCGCAAACGATCATTGCTGATCTGCGCGGGCTGGCGTCGCAGGTCGACGACGCGTGGCTGTTTTTGCATTGGGGCCGAGAGTACTCACGTTATCCAGAGCCGGAGCAGCGGGACTTAGCGCGTGCTTTCGCCGAAGCGGGTGCCCATTTGATCGCAGGTGTGCATCCGCATGTCGTGTGCGGTAAAGAGAGGATTACAAACGCGCTCGTCTACTACAGCCTCGGGAATTTTCTGTTTCCGCCGATTCCCCTTGCCGACGGTGCAATTCTGCATTGGGACCAAGTAAGCAGGCAAGGCCTGACCCTTATGGGCATTTTTGAAGGTCGCGACTGGAGATGGTTGGATATCCTCCATGTAACATCCGAGGATGGCAGGCCACACCTCCCGGTTCCCCCGGCTGAGAGGTCGATGACCCATGAGTTCGCGCGGCTTTCGGCCTCCTTTACCGATGGATACGCGCGGAAATATTCTTCTATACGATGGAGGGAAAACCTCCTTCACGCTGCGCGGCGGTTGTGGATGATGACCTGGCCCGAGCGTGTTCGCCTCCTGGGGAGGCTCGCTCGTGCGGCCCACGTTGTTCATGAATAGCGGCTTCTACGTGGCCCGAATGCAGTGGGAGAACGACTCAAGTGCGCAAAGGGGGTAAGGAGGACTGCTTAATGCAACGCTGGGTCGAAAAGATCTATGAGCACAGTCCGGTTTCCTTGCAGGACGCAATGATCAGCGTTTATGGTTTGAAGTTAGCGCGAATACGGTATGCTGGAGGATACAAGAGGTACCGCGAGGAGCTTGAGCGCAGCCAGTACTTTTCGGAGTGCGCGCTCGCTGAACTGCAGGACGAAAGGCTTCGGTCACTCGTCCGACACTGCTACGACAACGTTCCTTACTATGCCAAACTCTTTCGTGAACTGAGGTTGGCGCCTTCGGACTTCCGAACAACATCCGACCTACCCAAGCTCCCGCTTTTGGCAAAAGAGACGGTTCAAAGTCAACCGGGGCAGTTCTACGCGCAGAATTATACGAACACCCCCGCCGAAATTGTCAGCACGAGTGGGACCACTGGCACTACTCTACGGATTCGCGTGGACACCGAGGGAAGGCGGAAGAACTACGCATTTTTCAGCCGATTCAAATCTTGGACCGGGGTCGGGCCCTCGGGCCGCACCGCGACTTTCGCGGGGCGCACGATTGTCCCGGTGAAGAGTCAACGTCCCCCCTTCTGGCGTCATAACCTCGCTGCGCACACGATTCTCTTCTCTTCCTATCACCTTTCAGAGAAAAACATCCCAGCCTATCTGGCCAAATTGTGTGATTGGGACCCTCATTTAATCGATAGCTATCCGTCCAGCGTGGAAGCTCTGGCGCGCTATGCTCTGGCCTACGGTGTGCGCGCGCCGCACCCTCGAGCAATCGTCACATCCTCGGAAACGCTCAGAACTGAGCAGCGGGAGGCCATCTGCAAGGCTTTTGCAACGCGTGTCTTCGATCAATACGGCGGCGCGGAACAAGTGTGCTTCATCTCGCAGTGCGAGGCGGGCAGCTACCATATTCATCCCGAGTATGGTGTGACCGAGTTCATCCCCGATGAAGCGTCTGACCCTAAGAGTGCTTGCCGGATAGTAGCCACAGGTTTTACGAACATGGCGATGCCTCTTTTGCGCTACGACATTGGAGACCTCGCTGTGCCCGGAGGCACGCCGTGTAGCTGCGGGAGGAGGTTCAGGACGGTCGAAGAGATCATCGGACGAGCGGACGACATCATTAGGACTCCCGACGGTCGTCGCGTCGGCCGACTCGACCCGGTGTTCAAGGGCCTTCAGACAATTCGCAAGGCGCAGATCGTGCAGGAAGACCTGCGACACATCTTGCTGCGCGTGGTTCCGGGAGAGGGCTTCCGCCCTGGCGACTTAGACTCTATCCGCTACGAACTCGAGAAGCGATTGGGGCGGGACGTCGAGTATACGTTCAAGCTGATGGAGGAAATTCCAGTCGGCGCTGGTGGCAAGTTCCGGGCGGTGCTCTGTCTGATCCCTAAGGAGAGCTTTCCAATACATCGCAAAACAGATGGAGAGCGCCTACCTTGAACGCAACAACCCACGTGGGAATCAAAGCCGCCGGACTAGCCCTCCGCGCCAAGCTTTTCGCATCCCCTCGCAACGTAACTTGGAGGTGACCGATGACGTCGCGCCGCAGGTGGGTGAGCGCCCAGGGTTTCGAGCGGGCGTGGTGGGAACGGGTTGCCAAGCGCATCGACTCAGGACAAAGGGAAGAGCTCACCTACTACGCCTGGAAAGCAAGCGAGATGGAAAAGCGGTTGGCGGGGTTCGTCTCCGAGGAACAGGAGCGTTCGGCCCAGGTCCTGGAGATCGGCTCCGGGCCGGTGGGAATTGTCAGTTATTTGCCCTGGGGAGAGCGTTTCGGGGTGGATCCCCTCGAGGATTTCTACCGGTCGAACCCTACGTTAACGAAGCATCGAGATCGCGCGGTGAGCTACCTCAAGGGCACTGGCGAAGCGGTGCCCTTTCCTGACCGTAAGTTTTCACTGATTATCCTCGACAATGTTCTGGATCACGTCCAGTCAGCAGAGGGCGTGCTGCGTGAGGTGCGCCGCGTCCTAGCCGACAATGGATTGCTTTATTTCGCCGTGAACGTCCGAACTCTGCCGGGCACCGTCTTGCATAAGGTTCTGGCCACTCTGCAGATAGACAAAGGCCATCCGTACTCGTTTACAGCTCGAAGTATTGGAAGGTTTCTGCGCTCGAACGGTTTCGACCCGATGAAAGAATGGGTGTCGGATGCAAAGGAGGCGAGGCGGCGCGACAGAAAAGCTCCGGAACTTAGGCACAAGATTAAAGGATACACGGGCCTTTACGAGTTTGTGTACTACGCGGTGTGCTCAAAGTCAAAGGACAGGGTCTCATTGCGGGCAACTGGCAAACAAACGCATTGAACCTCCGCTGCTTCGCATAAGCCTGACCCTCACCCCTCGCGCTGAGGCTAGGGCAGACTGAATCGCTCCTCCGTGATCGCCCTAGGTCGTTCGACCTAGCCCCCGCGGCGTGGCCTGATGCAGGCCGAGCCACATAATCTGAATCAGAGCACTACGGCCCGATGCGGCTGGTGCTGATAACAATGTCATCCCAGTACCGGTACTCCTCCACTGCAAGATAGTTGAGACGGTCCGCCTGGTTCCCGATTTCTATTCGTGCGATGCCTGTCGTAAATGTCCCGCGAAGATTGACGGCAGAATCTTGAGCGACCTGATTACCGTCGAACCAGATTGTAATCCTGCCATCGCTTTGACCCGGGCTATTCGCTAGGACTTCGACCTCCAGTGAGTGCCATTCGTCAAATGAGACCGCTCCAAGTTCAAAGTACTGAGGGGTGGAGAAACCTGTACAAGCGTGGTTATACGCAAGCTGCACAACGCCATTTGTCCCGAACGAATTCACGACAACCGCCCAGTTGTAATTCGGCGTGCCGTCCGGGCCTTCGTCTACCCCCACCACCCACTGTGTGCTCTCGTAATACAGCCGGTAAACCGGGTTCCATTTTTTCTTGTATGGGTCGTAGCGCAGGGTTTGGGTGAAGGGCACGGTGACTTCGGCCAGCTGACCGCGTTCCGGGATGTTTTCCACCACCGGGTTGAGGCGGATTTTCACCTTTTCGATGCGCGCGCTGTGGATGTATCCGCCCCACACCTTGAACCAGATGGGGTTATACCCGGGGCCGTCCGGGGAGATGATCTCGTCGTAGACGTTGACCAGGTCGTCCCGTTTGCGCTGGTAGAGGATCTTGCTCTTATCGTTGGGCTCTTTATAGACGCTGATCGAATAAGTGGCAATGCGGATGATATCGCCGCTGTCGAGGTCTTCGCCAGGAGCAAAGAACGGGCGGAAGGCCATTGAACCCAGCCCCAGGCCCACCAGCTTGAGAAAGTCACGCCGGGTGTAATTTTTCGCCTGCATTTGTCGGATTATACCAGATCCATTATCCTCGCCTGAAGACCCCTACCAATAAGACCACCCCCACCGCGATAATGATGATCGGGAAAAGTAAGTTCCAGCTGATCCCCAGCAGGGCCACGATGCCCACCGGCACGATCTGCGGGCGCAGCACGACGCGCGACAACAGGTCGGCGATCAACAACGCGCTGCCCCCACTGATGATGGAGAGCGGGATTAGGCGCCGGTAGTCGGCCCCCCACAACAGGCGAACCAAGTGCGGGACGATCAAGCCAATGAAACCAATGATGCCTGAGAAGGCTACAGCCGCTGCGGCGGTCAGCGAGGCGGCCAGGATCAACAGGAACTTCACGCGCTCCGCGGCCAAACCCATCTGGCTGGCCTGCTCCTCGCCGAACTGCAGCACGTTCAGCGCGTG
>JAIQGB010000219.1 GCA_020072905.1 Terriglobia bacterium
GGGTGGAAAGCCCCCGCATTGAAGTGAAGCTGGCCACCGGCATTCCCCGCGAGCGTTGCCAGCGAATCAATCTCGGCTATCTCGATCCGGCAGAAGTGCACCCGCAGGAATGGCAGGGCTGCGAGGACGATGGCGTGCTCGTTGTGCCTCGTGCGGGAGAGATGCTCTATCGCGTGAAAGAGGCTTCGGCCGGCAGGGCCTGATCACGGGGGAAGTAGGCCTTCTCCGGGGTGTCATCCTGAGCGCCGCAAAGGATCTGCGCTTTTCTCTCGTGCAATGCCGGGATTCCTCGCCTTGCTTAGAATGACACAGTAACGGATCTCCCCGCGCATGATTCTCATTGGCGGAGACCTCTCATGCCCCAGAACGTCATCGTCGCTCAGTCCGGCGGGCCGACACCCGTCATCAACAACACGCTGCGCGGCATCCTCGAAACCTGCCAGGAGATGCCGGACAAGTTCGGCGTCGTCTACGCGGGCTACCACGGCATCGAGGGCGTGCTAAAGGAAGAACTGCTGAACCTCTCGGCGCAGCCCGCGGAAGAAATCGCTCTCCTGAGCGTGACTCCCGCTGCCGGCAGCATCGGTACCTGCCGCTACAAGCTAAAGAGCAAACAGCAGGAGGACTTCAACCGCATCCTCGAAATATTCCGCGCCCACAACATCGGCTATTTCTTCTATATCGGCGGCAACGATTCCATGGACACCGCCCACAAGGTGGCCCAGCTCGCTCACCAGCGTGGCATCGACCTCGTGGCGGTGGGTGCGCCCAAAACCATCGACAACGACGTGGGCGACAGCGAGTTCAAACTCATTGACCACACTCCCGGCTATGGCAGCGTGGCCCGCTACTGGGCGCTTTCGGTCCAGGGCGCGAACGAGGAGAACGCCGGCTCTTCTCCCGCCGACCCGGTGCTGGTAATCCAGGCGATGGGCCGCAAGATTGGTTTCATCCCCGCCGCCGCGCGGCTGGCCGATCCGGCCCGCGAAATGCCGCTGCAAATCTATCTTGCCGAATCGGGCCTGACGCTCGAAGCCATGGCCGACCTCATCAACGACGAGTTGACACGCAGCGGGCGCTGCGTCGTGGTGGTAAGCGAGGGCTTCAATGTGGGAAGCATTGGGGAGGGCAAAGACAGCTTCGGTCACACCATGTTTTCTTCCTCGGGAATGACCGCGGAGCGAGTCGTGGTGAACTACCTCAACAAGGTGGGCCTCAAGGCTCGCGGCGCGGCGCGCGGCAACTTGCCCGGAACCGACCAGCGCCACAGCATGATCTATGCTTCAACAGTTGACCTGGGCGAAGCCTACAAGCTCGGGGAGAAGGCCGCGCGGATTGCCGCCGAGGACGGATCAGGCTTCATGAGCACGATCCTGCGCGAGCCGGGAGAGATCTATAGCGTGCGGTACGACAAGGTGCCGCTCGAACAGGTGGCGAATTCCGAGCGCAGCTTCCCGCAGAAATGGATCGCTCCGAGCCGCATCGACGTAACCGATGACTTCGTGCGCTACGCGCGCCCGCTCATCGGTGAAGAGTGGCCGGATATTCCGCTTGTCGACGGCCGCCAGCGCTTCGCCCGGCTGAAAAAGGTCTTCGCGCCGCAGAAGTTGCCGAGCTACGTCCCGCAGGCGTACCGCTAGACTCAGGCGCGGGGCGATTTCATCCCCCCGCCCTGCTGATCGGAGAGGTAGATGAACCGAGTTGACCGTTTGGGGTATACTCAATCCGAGAGGTAGCCAGCAGGACGGTAGTGGGGAGCGCCAATGAAAACCGCGAAGTTTACCTATTGGCAGGATGGTGATTACTATCTCGGGTTCCTGAACGAATACCCCGACTATCAGACGCAGGCGATGTCTAAAGACGAATTGGTCCGCCACCTCAAGGACCTTCTGACAGACCTCGAATCCGGCAAAATCCCTTATATCCGCAAAGTTGAAGACCTGGTTGTGGCCGATTGAAAAGAAGAGACCTGGTCAGGAAGTTGGAAGAAATTGGTTGCGTGCTTGTCAGGCACGGGGCAAGCCATGACTGGTACACCAACCGCAAAACGAAACAATCTCAACCCGTGCCTCGTCACAGTGAGATCCACGAAGGGCTGGCCAAATCCATTATTAAGAAGCTCGGCGGAGACTGAGGGGAGGTGGATATACCGACGCTCCCCGAGGGACGCCTCAGGAGTCGTCCCACCGAAACCTTTCTACGGTTGCAGGTGTTCGGCGAGCCAAACGATGTAGCGCATGTTTCGGCGCTGGACCTTCTGAAGCAAATCCTCCGGCAGCTCGTCGAGCTTCTCCTTGAAGAAGCGTTTGTCGCCGTCCGGTGAATCCACGTCGCGGCTGCCCACCATGTTTCCCAGCCAGAACACCAGGAACAGGTTCCCATCCACGCGGCCCAGCTCACTCTTTCCCAAGTAATCGCCGCGGCCCATTCTGACAAAGTGCGCAGCCAACTCGCTCTCCGCGCCGAAGGCGCCGGCTGCCGCAAAACGGTTGGCCCGCTCGGCCATTCTCTCGTAAAGCTGTTTCCAGTAGGAGCCCGCCGGCTGTTCCCAGAGGACGTCGAACAACTGCAGTTGCAGCTCTCCGGAAATCTTGTAGTTGACCCGCCCGCCGGTCGCCCTGCCGATGAGTTCCAGCACCGCCGCCTGCTTGCCGCTGCCGGAATGAATGCTCAGCGTCCCGTCAAAGTAGCGCGCCACGGCAGCGAGTTCGCCGATGCGCGCGCCAAGTTCAACAAGGGGTTTGCCGCCGAATTCCTGCCCGGCGCGGGGCGGCAACTCACTCCACATCTTGTGATAGCAGTAGTCTTTCAAACCAACCGCGCCACCCGTGACGCTCTCCATCGTCTCCGGGTAGGCCTGCCGCTTCTTGAAGCCCAGGTTCGGCGGCACCAGTTGTGCGGGCCGTCCGCGCGCCTTCAGCCAGTGCATGTAGAAGAGCAGTTCCTTGGCCGTGGTCAGCGTTTCAGCTTCGTCGAGCGAAGGCTCGAAGTCGAAGTCCGGTGAAATGTTCTCCTTGGCTTTTTCCGCCCGAATCGAATCGTAGAGTTCCTCGTTCAGCTTCAGGCTCTGGCCGAATTTGACTGCCAGGCGGATGGTCTCATCGCGCGTGAACACGTACGAATGACCCTCGATGGGAAACGTCCGGGAGAACTCGCTCAGGACCCATTTCTGTTCTTCCCTGGAAAGGATCTGCTGCCACTTTTCCGCAATCACGGCATCGCTCCACGCCTGCGGATGACGCGGGTCGGCCTGGAGTTCGAAGAGCCGCGACGTGTCGGTGGTGAACTTGGTGTACCCAACGGCATGGCGAATCGCTTCCTTGACGGTCTCCACGGAGCGGGCGATTTCCTCCGCGCTGTTGCCAGCCACGATGAAGTGATCCGCTTCCGCCGTATAGCGCTCCCGCCAGCCACTGCGGATGGCCGCCCAGAGCCCGGCGTGATAGAGGTGCCGAATCGAAACACGCGTGTGCCCGACCGCGGTGGGATTCTCCCCGTCGCGCGCGGCGAGCGCCTCATCAGTGGTCATCTCGCGCGTCGCCGAGAGTTGCACGGTCGAGGCCATGTTGACGTCTCTTCGTTTCTTGATCTCGCCGAAAGCCTCAAAGGCGGCGGGCAGACTGACTTCCGGGTGCCGGTTCCCCACGGCGACAGCCGGGAGCGCCCGCTGCGGTCTGGGCAAAAAGGCGGGAGCAACTTGCGCGGCGAAGGTCCGAATGTTCTGGTGGTCAGCGGAAGTGAAGCGGAAGGCACTCAGCTCGATTTCGTCGCCGCGAGTAGTGCGAATCCGCTCGGACATAGCCGGGACACCGAACCGCCTGCGTCCGGCCGATGGGACCTTCGACAGTTGAAACAGAAGAGGAGCAACCACTCCGTGCTCCACCGCGTCCACGGCGAGATAGCAAGTCGCGGCATCCTCAGGATCTTGTTGGAGAGAAGCGACGTGGGGCCGGAGACCGGAGAGTCGCAGGGCTTCAACGGCCGCGCGGACCCGAGCCCTCAACGCATCGTCAATCGGGCCGCTTCCAGTTTGCTCGATCACCTGTTCGGCGAGAGCCGTGGCTTCATGCAGATTCAGATGTACATGCGTGGTGTCACCCGGCAAGTTTTAACTCCTCCATTTGGTCTCCTGCGGATTCCCCACAGCTCGCCCAGAGGCAAGCCGCCAAAGGCAAGGTCGAGGAAGCCCTTCCGACAAACACGATGGCAGCTTTCGAGCGCTGGCATCCTATCACCCGGGAAAACGGCCCGGCAAGTGTCGCGCCACTCATGGCGGTGCAGCGTCGCGTCAGTTTTAGTGGAGGTCGTGCGGAGGAAGGGCGCCAGGAATAGCGGGGAGCCGGACGGTCAGATCCACTCCAGCGCGCCGCGCTTCCAGATCCAGATATAGCCAACGATGAGGATGCCGAGAAAGACCATCATCTCGACCAATCCGAACAGGCCCAGGGCCTGATACTGGACGGCCCAGGGAATCAGGTAAACCGTCTCCACATCGAAAATCACGAAGAGGATGGCGACAATGTAGAACCGCACGGTGTAGCGCCCGCGCGCGTCGGACTCCGGAGTGACGCCGCACTCGTAGGGCATCACCTTCTCCGGCGTGGGATTGAACTTGGGCCGCACGAAGCGCGCGATCCACAGCGTGACGATGGGGAACGCCGCCGCAATAACCGCGAAAATCAGGATAGGTCCGTATTGGTCAAGCACTCGCTGTCATCCTCACGTTCGAATGCGCTTGATGATACCACAAAGGGGCTGTCGGGGCAGCAAGGGATGCCTCCCGAGCGGCGGCGCACCTCGCTGGTCTATTCGGGATGCCCCGTGCGCCCCTGCAGGAGGTCGACGGCATGGGGCAGCAGGTCCAAGATGCCTTCCAGAGACTCGCGCGCGCCGCGCACGCTGCCCGGCAGGTTGACGATGAGTTTGCCGTTGCGCACGCCCGCCAAGCCGCGCGAAAGCGCCGCCCTGCGGGTCTGCTTAAGGCCTGCCGCCCGCATCAACTCGGCGAGCCCGGTGACTTCTTTTTCAATCACGGCGCGGGTGGCTTCCGGCGTCACATCGCGCGGGCCGAGGCCGGTCCCTCCAGTGGTAAGAATGACGTCGCAATCCTCACTGGACGTCCAGGCAAGCAGCCGCTCGCGAATCGCCTCAGCATTGTCGGGAAGGATTTCGAACCCAGTCACGCTCCAGCCGTGAGCTTCGAGCACTTCCCGCACCGCTTGGCCGGAAGCATCCTGGCGCTCGCCCCGGACAACGGAATCGCTGAGCACGAGAATCTTGGCGCGAGGGGGAGAAGGCATGGGGGGATTGTAGTGGTTCGCCCGACGAGCGTCGAAGAATAGGAATGTTGAAGGCCGCCCGTCAGCACGAACTCCGGTGTTGATGTAGGGGAGCGCTCCGCGCTCCCGCGGGAGCCCAGAGGACTTCCCTACCCGGCACCTCGGTTGGCCTCATCGAGCAGGCGCAAGCCTTCCATCAAGAGGCCCTGCGTCGACATGGTGGTCGTATGCTCCGAGGTCGTCTTCGAAAAATCCAGCTCCCAACCACCCTCCGTCCAGGTGAGGACCTTGAAAACCGCCTGGTCGCCAGTCAGTTTACCGTAGGTGGCGTGCGTCACCTGACCTTCCACAAAGGACAGAACACACTCTTCACTGCCGTTGCGAAGAATCAGCGCACAAGTCTTGCGACCCTGCTCGAGCGAGGTCATCCAGTCCAGCAAATTCATTTCACTCAACTGTCCGGAGACGACGCCGCCGCGCCCTCCCATCTTTTCCATTCGCGCCTGGTTCATCCGGCCCGTAATGCGGTGCGCCTGAGCGGCGAGCTCGTTCACGAAGAACGGCTTGACGAAGTATTCCTCGACGCCGTCCACGACCGTGCGCAAGTGCTCGTCGATTTCCTTCTGGGAGGCGAGAAAACAGAAAGGGATGCTCCGGGTCTCTTGGCGGGCGTGCAACTTCTCGAAGAGCGCGCGGCCGTCCATGACCGGCATCGAATAGTCGCTGATGATCAGGTCGGGCTTCAGCTCGATCGCCTTCATGAGGGCATCGGCGCCGTCGATGGCCGTGATCAGCTCCCCGCATTTATCCAGGCTGCGGGTCAGCAGTTTCAGGATCGTGGGATTGTCGTCCACCACGAGAATTTTCAGGGCGGCTTGCATAGTTCAGTGGCTTCCTGCCGGGACGATCGAAGCAAGCTGCACTTTCACCGACGCGCGCGGAACGTGCCGCTCTTCCCTCCACTCTTTTCCAGGAGACGAAGCCGGGTGATTTCGATACCCCGGTCCAAGGCCTTGCACATGTCGTAGACGGTCAGAGCCGCCACAGCCGCGGACGTGAGCGCTTCCATCTCGACGCCCGTCGGACCCGTGGAGCGGATCGTCGATGTGATCAAAACACCATTTTTGCACAATTCCGCCTGCACATCAATGTGGCTAAACAGCAAGGGGTGGCAAAGTGGGATCAACTCCGAGGTCCGCTTGGCCGCCGTAATCCCCGCCACGCGCGCTACTTCCAGCGGGTCGCCCTTGGGATTGTGCCGCAGCGCCCGCCGCGTGCGCGGCTGCATCTTCACCAGAACGCTTGCCACCGCCTGCCGCACGGTCGGGGGCTTGGCCGAAACGTCCACCATGCGGACGCGGCCCCCCCGGTCGTAGTGGCTAAGGCTCTTTTTCAAAGTCTCGTCCCAATCACGGTGCGACCATTGGCAAGTGACAAGTCGCAAGCCAGACGCTAAGTATGAAGGATGAAGTCTGAAGGATGAAAGATGAACGCCTGGAGCTGGCTCTGCGATGGTTTTCACACTTCATACTTCAGCCTTCAACCTTCAGCGTCTCACCACATCTCACTGCCCTTTCGGCAAAACATCCACCCAATCGCCCGCGGCGAGTTCCGTCTGCGCGGGATGAACCACCAGAAAGCAATTCGCCGCGGCGACGCCGACCAGGTCGCCGGAGCCCTGCCAGCCGATCAGGTCCACGACAGGATCATCGTCCCGAGTCTCCACGCGCGCGGGCATGAAGGCCGTGAGCCCATGTTTCTGCTGAAAAGGCTTCCCCAGCCGCGCGCGCAGGAGGACCGGCAAAGTAAAATCGCCTCCGCTCAGCATCGCGATGGCCGGCCGGACGAAGAGCTCGAACGTGACGTAGGTCGAAACCGGATTCCCCGGCAGCCCGAAGAAGTATTTCTCCGCCACGCGGCCAAAGACCAGCGGTTTCCCCGGCCGAATCGCCACACTTTGAAAAGAAAACTCCGCCCCCAGTTCACTCAGGACCTGTTCCACAAAGTCGTACTTGCCCATCGAGACGCCGCCGCTTAGGAGCAGGAGGTCCGATTCCAAACCCTCCCGGACCAGGCGGCGGAGCGACTCCATCTCGTCGGGCGCGATGGGCATGGGCCGCGGACGCCCGCCCGCTGCCGCAACCTGTGCGACCAATGTCTGCGC
>JAIQGB010000220.1 GCA_020072905.1 Terriglobia bacterium
GAATAGGACCGGATCCACGCATCCTGTTGTTTCCTCGCACTTCAGAACTCACAATTCAGAATTTCCCTTCAATCCCTCAATCTCCCGATCACCCAATCACTCAATGGCGCTACTCGTAGCGCAGCGCTACCATCGGGTCGACTTTGGTCGCTCGGCGAGCGGGCAGATAGCCGGCGACGAAGGCGACGACGGAGAGGGCGCCGATGGCCAGCGCGAGCGTCAGGGTGTCGTGCGCGGCGAGCCCGAAGAGAAACTTCTGGAGTAGTCGGACGCTCAGGAGTGAAATAGCTGCTCCCACCATCACGCCCGCCACAATAATGGTAACGACGTCGCGCAAGACCAGCCGCAGGATCGAACCCCGTGCCGCGCCCAGCGCCATGCGGATGCCGAACTCCGTCTGCCGCTGCGTCACCATGTAACTGATGGCGCCGTAGAGTCCAATCATGGCCAGCAGGAGCGCAAGCGCGCCGAAGAACCCGGAGAGTGTGGCCAGCACGCGCTCCTGAACCAGGGAATCGTCCACCTGCTGGGCGAGGGTGTTGAATTCGAGCGAAATTGATTTGTCGACGTCCACGACCGCGGCCCGAATCAGCGAGAGGGCGGCCGAGGGCCGCGTGGAGGTCCGAATCAAGAAGTTCGGACCGCCGCCGAATCCGGGCTGCTGAGTGATGGGGAAGAATGCGGTGGGCGGAGTTTCCTCGCGGAGCGACACATATTTGGAATCCTTGACGACCCCCACGATCTGGATGGGCGGTCCCAGCTTCCCCTGGTCTTCGTCGAGGCGGAAGAATCTGCCAACAGGATTCAAGTTGGGATAAAACTTGCGCGCCACCGTCTGATTGATAATGGCGACTTGGGGCGAGGTTGGGGTGTCCTGCGCGTTGAAATCGCGCCCCGCCAGAAGCGGAATATGCAGCGTCCGGAAGTACCCGGGCGACACGGCATTCAGGTAAGTGAGCGCGGCATCACCCGCCGGCGGGTTCGGCGAATCGGCATGGAGACCCTGGTTCCACTCGTCTCCGCTGATGGGTGTCATCACCGCGCGGCTGACGGAGACCACGCCGGGCAGCGAGCTGATGCGCCGCTCGATTTCGTCCCAGGTCACCATCCATCTCTCCGGCGGAATGCCGGCGGTCCTCGCCTCGGTGTGCATGATCAGGACGTTGTTGCGGTCAAAGCCGATGTCGAGCATGACGAGCTTCACAAAGCTGCGGAGGAGCAATCCGGCGGCAACCAACACCACGAGCGACAAGGCCATCTGGGAGGCGACAATCCAGCGGCCCGGGCGTGAGCGAGCGTGATGTTCGACGTCCATCGCCTGGGTGCCTTTCATGGCGGCAGTCAGTGAGACGCGCGTGGACCGAAAGGCCGGAAGCACGCCGAACAGCAGGCCGGTGAAAATCGCGATGGCCGCGGTGAACCCCAGGACGCGCCCGTCCAGGGACAAGTCGAGAAACACCTGGTCACGGGCAGTGGAGATAAAGCGCACCAGCAGCATGCTTCCCCAGCGCGCGAAGAGGATTCCCAGCAGCGCGCCGGCCGTGGAGAGCATCACGCATTCGGTCAGCAACTGGCGTATCAACCGCAGGCGCGAGGCCCCCAGCGCGCGCCGCACGGCCATCTCCCGGTTGCGCATGGCGGCGCGGGCCAGCATGAGACTGGCGATGTTGGCGCAGGCGATCAGCAGCACGATCGCCACGACCGCCATCAGGATGTTGAGCGGTTCTCCAAACTGCGCGCGCACGGCGGAAGTTCCGGTCGCGGCAGGCGCCGCCGTAAGCGACCATTTCAGGTAATCCTTCTGGCCGTCCGGGTCCCAGTTCTGCGGCACGGTGGCGGCGAAGATGCGGGGCGACAACACGTCGAGGTGGGCCCTTAGCTGATCGGCGCCGATCTCGGGCTTGAGGCGGCCCATGATGTGCAGCCACCACCACGAACGGTGGTCGAGCCGCGGGCGCGCGCCGTCAAAGATTGCCGTGGCACAGACGGGAAGGGCGACGTCGAACCTCTTGCCGACTTCCAATCCGGAAAAGCCCGGCGCCGCAACGCCGATGATGGGATAAGTACGGTTGTCGAGCGAGATCGTGCTGCCCACAGCGCTTTCGGCCCCGGCGAAATGCTCCTGCCAGAAAGTGTAGCTGAGCACGGCGACACCGGAACACCCGCGCTGGTCATCGGCCACGGTAATCAGGTGGCCGGCGGCAGGCTGAACCCCCAGAGTCCGGAAGAAATCGCCAGTCACCCATAGACCCCGGGCATAGTGCGCCTCGCCGCCCCGCGCCAGGTCGAACTGAGCGTCGCCCCAGGCGAAGGCCCCGGAGAAAACGTCCTGCTGATTGCGCAATTGCTCCCAGATGGGATTGGTGAAACTGGATACCGCCTGATTCCCCCCTCGTGGGCTTCGCCTCACGACTTGCACCACTTCTTCCGGCTTCTCAACCGGCAGGAAGCGCAGCATCACGGTGTCCAGCAGGCTGAAGATGGCCGTGTTCGCGCCGATCCCCAACGCCAGAGTGAGCACCACTACGGTGGTGAAGCCGGGATTCTTCGCCAGCATGCGGATTCCGTAGCGAAGGTCTTGAATGAGGGTGCTCATAATTTCCTTCTCTCTGCCGTTCAAGAAATTATGAATTCTGAATTACGAATTGCGAAAAGATGCGCGTTTTGGCCGCCCCTGAATTCATAATTCACCATTCATAATTCATCATTCATAACGCAGCGCCACCATGGGATCGACCTTCGTGGCCCGTCGGGCGGGAAGGTACGCCGCGAGTACCGCTGCAATGACCAGCAACGCCGCCACCCCGGCGGCGGTCAGCGCATCGAGGTGCAGTATTCCAAAGAGCAGGCTGGAGGTCACTCGCGTTACGGCGGCCGCGCCTGCCAGTCCGATTGCGAGTCCGATGATCGTCAACTTCAACGCATGCCCCAGGACCAGCCACAGGATGGAGGTGCTTCGCGCTCCCAGCGCCATGCGCACGCCGATATCATGCGTCTGCTGCCTGACGGAATAGGACATGAGCGCGAAAACTCCCGCCGCGGCCAGAATGAGTGCGATGGCCCCGAATGCCAACATCAGGCGAGCGGAGGATTCGACGCCGCTGACGTTGTCCGAGATCAGTTGCTCGAGCGTTCGCAGATCAAACGCAGGAACGTCGGGATCAACGCTTCGGACGGCGGCGCGTGCCGCCGCGGCCAGCGCGAGCGGATCACCCGAAGTCCGGACCACCACGCCGGAGGAGGTTTGAGGCATCTGGGCAAACGGCACGTAAGTGGTGGGGTGGAATTCTTGATCGAACGGCGATTGCCGGATGTCTCCCACCACGCCAACGACGGTGCGCCAGGGCTCTTGGCCCGCCTCGTCGCCCAGCTTGATGCGTTTGCCGACTGCATCGCCGCCCGGCCAGACGCGCCGAGCCAAGCTCTCGCTGATGACGGTGACGGGAGGAGCGTCGGGGCCGTCCTGAGCCGTCAGAACGCGGCCGCTGAGCAGCGGCAGGTGCAGAGCGGCGAAGAGTCCGGGGCTCGCGGACTGCGAAATCGTCAACCGCATTTCGCCCGGGCGAGCGGGAGGCTGCCCGTCGCCGCGATACTGCGTTTGGTTCCAACCCCAACCCGAGGGGAGACTTGAGACCGTTCCGGCGGCCTCGACGCCGGGCAAGTCTTGCAGCGCTTGAACGACGCGGTCGTAGTAACCGCGCACTTGATTCGAATCGCGATATTTGGATTCCGGCAGGGTGGTGCGGAAGGTGAGCACGCGAGTGCGATCGTAACCGAGATGGCGGTTGAGAAGCTCGCGAAAGCCGTTGACCATCACCACCGCCCCCACCAGCAGGATTCCAGCGAGGGCGAATTCGAAGACCACCAGAGCGTTGCGCAGAGGGCGATGTCCGGAACTTGAGCTCGAACCCCGCTCACCCTTCTGCAGCGCGAGTTGGAGATTGGAGCGGGTAACCAACCATGCCGGCGCGAGGCCGGCAAGAATTCCTGAAAGGAGAGCCACCGCGAAAGTGAAGGCCAGCACGGTTGCATCAACCCCGAGGTGCTTCAAACCCGCGACGTGCTGGACGATGAACGGCGGGATGTCGCGGCGCAGAATGTCGATTCCCCAGGCGGCCGCCAGTGATCCCGCAACGCCGCCCAGGATCGCCACGAACACGCTCTCGATGAGCAACTGCCGGGTGATTTTCCAGCGGTCCGCGCCCAGCGCCAGGCGGGTAGCAATTTCCTTCTGGCGCGCCAGGGTGCGAGCCAACTGCAGGTTTGCGACGTTGGCGCAGGCAAGCAAGAGTACGAAGGCCGCGGCTCCGCTCAAGACCATCAGAAATTGCTTCGAGCCCGCCACGAGATCTTCCACCAGGCCCACGACGCGAACGCGGTGGCCGGCGTGGGTAGCGGGAAATTGCGCCGCAAGCCCGGCGGCGCCAGTCTCGAGTTCGGCTTGCGCTTGCGAACGCGAAGCTCCGGCCTTTAGACGGCCCATGACGACGAGGTAATGATTGGAGCGATCCGCCGCCGCGGCGCTGAGGTCGAGCGGAGCCCACGCCTCGGCGCCGATGGGGTAATCGAACTCTGCCGGCATGATTCCGACGACGGTGGTCCTATGACCGTCCAGGAGCAAGCTTCGGCCCACGACCTCTGGGTCGCCGCCCAAGCGCCTCTGCCAGAATCCATGACTGAGAACGAGGACGGCCTCGTGGCCGGGCTCGAAGTCCTCGGCGGTGAGGGCCCGGCCAAGTTCGGGAGCGATGCCGGCCAGGCGGAAGAAGTTGGGCGTGACTTGAAAACCCTCGAGGCGATCCGCAAGGCCATCGCCGGTCAGATTGCTGTCCCAACCGTGAGTCGCCGTCAGCAGTTCGAGCGTTCGGCTTCGCTCTGCCCACTCGCGAAAATTCGCCGGGGCGACACTGGCGTGCTGAAGCCCCTGCGCGGGAACCGTTTCCCAAACGGCCACAACGCGGCCCAGGTCCTTGAACGAAAAGGGTCGGAAGAGCATGGCATTCATGGAGCTGAAGACCGCGGTGTTCGCTCCGATGCCGAGGGCGAGCGTGATGACCGCCACCGCGGTAAAGCCGGGATTCTTCGCGAGCATCCGCAGGCCGTATTTCAAGTCCTGAAGAAGAGTGCCCATAACTTCCTCCCGCGCGGCTTCAAAGTAGTGTCCTCATTGGAGAGGTGACGAGTGACGAGCAAAGGCTGAAGTCTGAAGTATGAAGTGTGAAACAACTGCGTGTTGCGGCTGCCTCAACCTTCATCCATCACCCTTCGCACTTCGGTTTTGCTTGCTCTTACGTTTCCTGCACGATCCGCCCGTCGAAGAGGTGGAAGGTGCGCTGCGCGTGGCTGACGTAGCGCGGGTCGTGCGTCACCATGCAGATGGTTGCCCCTTCGCGGTGCAGGTCGCGGAGCAACTCCATCACCGCCTCGCCGTTTTTCGAGTCGAGGTTTCCGGTGGGCTCGTCGGCGAGCATGATGGAGGGCTTGCCGACGATCGCGCGCGCCACAGCGACCCGCTGCTGCTGGCCGCCGGAGAGCTGCGAGGGATAGTGCTTCGTGCGGTGCGACATCCCCACGCGCTCGAGCGACACCTGGACGGACCTCTTCCGTTCCGCGGCGCCCATGCCGCGGTAGGTGAGCGGCAGCTCGACGTTCTCGTAGACCGTGAGGTCGCCGATCAGGTTGAAGGCCTGAAAGATGAACCCGATCTCGCGGTTGCGGATGCGCGAGCGCTGCTCGGCGGAAAGGTTTGCCACGGGTTGTTCATTCAACGTGTAGGCGCCCTCCGTCGGCGAGTCAAGCAGGCCGAGAATCGAAAGCAGCGTGGACTTGCCGCAGCCCGAGGGGCCCGCGATGGAGATGTATTCTCCCTTGTGAATATCCAGGTGGATGCCGGTGAGGGCGTGGGTTTCCACCTCGTCCGTCACGAAGACCTTCTTGATGCCGTCGAGGCGGATCAGCACTTCGCCGTTCTTCTTCTCCGCGCTTCCCGCGGCGTTCGTTGGTTGGGGCTGCGTTTGAGCTGATGAATCCATGTTGTCTCCTCATTCCGGAAATATAACCATTGAGCCATCGGGCCATTGAGCGATAGAGCCATCGAGGCATTGATTCACTGAAGGATCCCGAGCTCTCCTACCCGATCTGCAAGCCCTTGCGCTGCGTCGGTAGGGAAATCGTTCAATCTCCCCAATCGCTCAATCTTCCTTCCAATCAGTCGATCACCGGATTGCTCCGTCACTCACTTGCGCTACTCATAGCGCAGCGCCACCATGGGATCGACCTTGGTCGCACGCCGCGCGGGGACGTAGCACCCCGCAAGCGCAACCATCATCAAGAGAGTTGCGACCCCGGCAAGTGTGAGCGGGTCATGCGGGCTGACCCCAAAGAGCAGGTTCGCCATCAATCGCGTCAGCCCCAAGGCAGCCACAAGACCGATGGCTACGCCCAGGAGCGCCATCCTCGCCGCTTCCGCAAGCACCATCCGCAGAACATCCCGCCGCTTGGCGCCTAGGGCGACCCGAATGCCGATCTCATGGGTCCGCTGGCTGGCGAGATAGGAAATCACGCCATAGATTCCGACACACGACATGACCAACGCGAGCGCTGCGAAGATGCCCAAGAGAACCATCGAGAAACGGCGCGCGGCGAGAGAACCAGAAATGATTTCGTCCATGGCTTGGACGTTGTACATCACTTGCTGGCTGTTCATCCGGCTTAAGGCGTCCCGAATGGAGCCGACTTGTGCAAGCGGCGACCCCGCGGTTCGAAGCATGAACCCCGAGTAGCCGGCCAGCAGGGGCACAAACTGGTCTGGGATCTGGTTCACCTGGAAATAGCATTGCGCCTGCATGGATGAGGTCGCGTCCGTGTCCAGACCCCATTGTTTGACATGCCCAACTACCCCGACAATTTCAGCCGTGATGTTCACGATGTCGAAGTTGATGCTCCTGCCGATTGGATCTTGATTGCCGAAGTAGAGCCGTCGAAAGCGCTCGTCAATGACGGTGACGATTGGGGAATGCTCGTTGTCCGCGGAGGAGAGGAAGCGCCCGCGCTGGAGGGGTATTCCCATCACCTTCAAGTAGTCGGGCTGCACAAGGTAGGTGATCGCCTGCTTCATTTCCGCCTGGCTCGGGGGCTTGGGTTGGCCTTCCAGCCAGAACGGCATTTCGGAATCGCCGGCCATGGGCATGGCTCCGACCGTCAGCGAGGCGGATTGAATGCCGGGAACCGCAGTGAGCTGGTCCTGAAGCTGGTGCCAGGTAGCCCGAGCGGCCTCCGGGGTTGTGCTGGCGGCGGGGGGGAGCGCTAGCCTGAAGGTAAGCACGTTGTGGGGGTTGAATCCCGGATCAACTCTCCAGAGCCCGGCCAGGCTGCGAATCATCAGTCCGGCTCCGGCCAGCAGGACAAGCGCGAGCGCCATTTCCGCGACCACGAAACGCGTTGGGCGCGATGCCGGGCGCCGCTCGACCCGCGTCCGCCTTCCTTGAGCGTTTCATGAAGATCGGGTTGCGAGGTCTTGAGCGCCGGCGCCAAGCCAAAGGAGATTCCCGCGATCACGGAAGCGGCAAGGGTAAACAACAGCACGCGTTCGTCGAGCTGAACTTCCTCGGCCCGTGGCAGCGCCTCCGGCAGAAATTTGAGGGCCACCTGCGTGCCCCAGGAGGCAAGCAGCAGCCCCAGACCGCCGCCGGCCAGCGCGACCAGGACGCTTTCGGTCAGAAGTTGCCGCAGGACGCGGCCCCGGCTCGCACCCAGCGCAGTGCGAATCGCAAATTCACGTGTCCGGCCCGTCGAGCGTGCCAGGAGGAGATTCGCAACATTTACGCACGCAATCAGCAGCACAAAACCTACCGCGGCCAGCAGCACCAGCAGAAACGGCCGGATGTTGCCCACC
>JAIQGB010000221.1 GCA_020072905.1 Terriglobia bacterium
GCTTGACCGCGTTTACGAGAGCGCGCCGTACCTGCACAACGGCGAAGCGCTAACGCTCGAGGAGATCTGGACGGTCTACAACAACCAGGACACGCACGGCGTGACCTCCGACATGCGCAAGGAGCAATTGACCGATCTGATCGAGTACCTGAAGGCGCTGTGATGATTTTGGATTTTTGATTTTGGATTTTGGATTACCGATTTTCGAGTTTCGGATTTCGATTTTCGAGTGCGAACGATGACGCCCCACATGAGAAACCGAGCCCTTTTGACCGCAGTCGCCCTGCTGGCTGCAGCACCGCTCCTGGCCGCCGAACAGCGGTCAGAGACCGCCGCTACAGCCAACCCTCCGCTCATTACACGCTGGGAGAACTTCACCACCGCCAATGGCCTGCCGGATCAAAAGGTCTTCTGCGTCACGGTGGATGGCAATCGCGTCTGGGCGGGCACCGAGGACGGCCTCGTGCTGATCGAAAACGGCAAAGTTGAGAGGGTGTACAAGCCGGAAGACGGCCTGGCCCACCGGGTCGTGATGGGAATCGCCGTGGACAAGAAAACCGGCGACCTCTGGATCGGAACCTTCGGCGGCCTCAGCCGTTTTTCCGGCGGCCAGTTTACGAACTACACGAATCTCACCAGCGGCTTGTTGAACGACATCATCTATGGCGTCGCGGTCCAGGACAACTGGGTCTGGGTCGCCACGACGGCGGGCATCAGCCGTCTGGACACCGTCACGGGCGAGTGGCGCAACTGGAGCGAGTTCAACGCACCCTTCCACGAACCCTGGGCCTACGGCGTTGCTCCCGCTCCCGACATCGGCAAAGTTTATTTCGCAGTTTGGGGCGGTGGAATGATCGAATACGACATCGCCACCGACACTATGAAGCCCTACACGGACCCCGACGAGGAGATGGAATTGGTGCTCTTCCGCAATCAGGGGTTGGTCCACATCATCGTCTCGAACGTCGCCTATAACGCGGCCACCAAGATGGCGTGGGCTTCCACCTACTTCGGTCTGTCGGGCTACGACGGCCGCAACTGGCACAACTACCTCACCAAGGACAGCGGCCTCGCCTCGGACTTCATCAACGCGCCGAAATCGCGCGGCAACGAAGTCTGGGCGTGCACGGACAAAGGGCTCAGCTTCCTGGATTACAAAACTCAAACCTGGGTGACGTATCGACCCAACAAAGAAGACGGTCACGGCGAAATCGAACTCACCTGGCCGGACAACAAGAAGACCAAGCTCGAAACCCCCACTTCCCTCGCGCACAACTACATCTTGAACATGGATTTTCAGGGTGAGGATATCTGGGTGGCGACAGCCAAAGGGCTGAGTCACGGAATCCGCGAACCTAAAATGGAGGCTCAACTTTATGCCAGTGCAGGACACGCTCCTTGAAGCAACCGGAACGCAAAAGGCGAAGGCCGCAAAGTCACACAAGCCGATTCCCAAAAGGGCTATTAGTGCCCCCGGGGCTCTGAACGAAGCGCCGCGCTACGGCTCGGCGTTTTCACGCGGGCTGCGGCTGGACATCAAGGGCATGACCATCCTGCTGATCTCCGGCACCGCCAGCGTGGACGACGCCGGCAGGACAGTCCACGTCGGGGACTTCAACGCCCAGACCTGGCGGACGTATCGCAACATCACCGCCTTGCTCGAAGCCGAGGGCGCCACCTGGAAGGACGTGATCCGCACCACCTGCTATCTGCGGGACATCGAGCGCGACTACGCCGCCTTCAACGAGATTCGGACGCAGTTCTTCCAGGAGCAGGGCCTGAATCCCCTGCCCGCTTCCACTGGCATCCAGGCGATCCTCTGCCGGCCGGACCTGCTGATTGAGATCGAGGCGATGGCGATCTTTGAGTCCGACCGAGGCGGTTCGGGTTCGAACAACGGCGAGCGGGCCAAGGCCGCGGCGTAGGGACAGGCCTCGTGACTGCTGCCTTTGGACCCCGCGGGGTGCTCGTAGACGGCACGCGAGGCAGTAGCAAGTTTCGAGTTTCCATTTTCAAGATCCGAATTTCCGTCATCGGCAAGGAAGGGACCCCATGAAGATCGCAGGAAAAGTCGAGATGGAAGACCTGCCGCGCATCTGTCCTCTGCTCAGTCGCAGGACAAATCCCCGGTACGGCGAGGCCCAAACCCGCGTGGTCCAGGTGGGTCGCGTGCGCTTCGGCGGAGAACACCCCATCGTCATCGCCGGCCCATGCGCCGTGGAAAGCCGCGAGCAAACTCTGGAAGTCGCACGCGCCGTGAAGGGTTCCGGAGCGGACATGCTGCGCGGAGGCGCCTACAAGCCCCGCACTTCGCCACATGACTTCCAGGGGCTCGGCCTTGAAGGGCTCAAGTTCCTGCGCGAAGCCGCGAACGAAACGGGTCTCCCCATGGTCACGGAAGTAATGGACCCGCGGCTGGTGGAGCAGGTTTCCGAGTACGCCGACATGCTCCAGATCGGCTCGCGCAACATGCAGAATTATCCGCTGCTAATCGAGGCGGGCCGGGCCGGCAAGCCTGTACTGCTCAAGCGCGGCATGGCGGCGAGTCTCTGCGAGTGGCTGGGAGCGGCGGAATACATTGCCAACGAGGGCAACCTGGAAATCGTTCTTTGCGAGCGGGGCATCAAGGCCTATCCGTCGGGCGAGTACTCGCGCTACAGCCTGGATCTGACCGTTCTCGCCGCAGCAAGGGCCGAGACGTTCCTCCCTGTCATCGTGGATCCCAGTCACGCCACCGGCGTGGCCGCCATGGTCGAGCCGGCCAGCCGCGCGGCCATCGAGTTCGGAAGCCAGGGGCTGATCATCGAAGTCGCCAGCGACCGCCTGGATGCGTCGACGCCCCGCTGCGACGCCGCGCAGGCCATCAGCCCTCGGACGTTGCGGCGGATCATTCATTTCATCGAGACCCGGCAGGAATACTTCGTCGAGAAAGTCCACGCCGCCTGAGATGAGGGGGAAGGCACGATGAGGAAAAGCGCATTGATTTTGATTCTTCTGGCCTTGCTCGCCCTGCCGGCGTGGCCGCAGACGGCCGGGACCGAAAAGACTCCGGAGGAGAAGAAGGCGGAGCTCGAGCGGCGCTACGCTAACATGCCTCCCGAGGCCGTGCCCTTCCGCCGCTTCAGCAAGCCCTACTATGAGTGGTTCGTCGAGAAAAATACGTTGGAATACTTCGGCGCCGCCAGCGACCGCCCGGACGGTGACATTAATAAGCTCAGTGAAGTCGCGATCGGATTCCTGGGGCCGATCGAGAACAATCCCGAATCCATCTTCGGCATCCCATCGCTGCACGCCGCGCAGATGGCGATCGAAGAAGCCAACAGCCGCGGCGGTTACAAAGGCAAGCCCTACGCACTGAAGGTCTATAATGACTCGGCGCTTTGGGGCGCGTCCTCAACCGTGCTGCCTTCCATGCTGTTCAAAGACAATTGTTGGGCAGTCTTGGGCTCCATCGACGGCCAGAGCACGCACATCATGATCCGGGTTTCTCTGAAGCTGGAGGTCCCCATTCTCTCCTCGGGCGCCACGGACCGCACCGTGCCCGAGACACGCATTCAGTGGCTGATGCAGACTTTTCCCAACGACCGCCAGCAGGGCTACGCGCTCGCGGAGTACATCTTCAACAAGCTTAACCTGAAGCGTATCGGCGTGCTGCGTACCCAGACCCGCTACGCGCGCATCGGCGTCGGCGTTTTCAGCGACATGGCCCGCCGCACCGGCCGCCAGCCCATCCTGGAGGTCAAGTTCGACCGCGGCGATACGGACTACGCCCGTCAGTTGAAAATGCTCCAGGACGCAAAAATCGATGCTCTGGTTATCTGGGGCGAGTATCCCGAGGCCGGCCTGATCCTGAAACAGATGCGCGCGATGGGAATGAAGCAACCCGTCTTCGGCTCCAGCCGCACGGCCTATCCGCAGCTTCTCGAGATCGCCGGGCCGGCCGCCGAAGGTTACGTGGCCGCCTGTGGGATGGACCCCGAGCGCCAGGATCCCCAGTGGACCGCCTTTCGCGACCGCTACCGCCAGCAGTACAAGGAAGATCCGGACCCCTACGCCGCCCACGCCTATGACGGCGTGCGGATCCTGATCGCCGCCATCGAAAAAACAGGACTCAACCGCGGGCGTATTATGGAAGTCCTGCGCAACTACCAGCAGAAGCCATTTGAAGGCGTCGCAGGCCACTATGCGTTCGACTACACCTTGAACAACGTCGCGCCGGTCACCTTGGGCCGCGTGGAAGGCGGGAAGTTCGTGTACTGGACCGCGCCTCCCCATGCGCCCGACCAGCCCGTCGTGGCCGAGAGCCGCTGATGTCCGTGCGGCGAAGTTCGACAATCATGCCTTCGACTGCGCGCAAGAAAAACACTGACCGTCCTGCCTTCCCGGCTTGCTTCAAATTGGCTCTGGGAGCCGCTCTGTTAGGAATCCTTGCGCTCGGCTCTCCCGCTTTCGCCCAGAACCCTCCGCCTCCGCCCCAGCCTTACGCCGCCATCGACCGGCAAGCGATCAACTACTCTGGGCCAGACCGCGAAGCCTCTGACGACCTTGCCGGCCGGGAGATCAGGATTGGGATACTTGTTCCGCTCGAGGGGGCTTGCAAGACGGAAGGCGAGACGATTCTTCACGCGGCGCAATTGGCCATCGAAGACGAATCGAGGAGCCCTCTCGCCGGGGGCCGCCGGCTGGCGCTCGTGACGCGCGACGAAAGCGGGCTTTGGGGCCGGGCCTCGAGTGAACTCGTGCGCTTGGTTGTCGACGACAATGCTGTGGCGCTGGTAACGTCGACGAACGGCAGCGCCGCGCACCTTGCCGAGCAGGTTGGAAACCGACTGGGTGTTCCGGTCCTCGCGCTCTCCAGCGACAGCACGACGACGCAAATCAACATCCCGTGGTTCTTCCGCCTCGCCCCGGATGACGCGGCGCAGGCGCGGATCTTCGCAGAAGATATCTATCGCCACGGGGGATTTGAACATGTCGCGCTGGTTACGGAACGCGACCATGATGGCCGCGCGGGCGGCGAGGAGTTTGAAAAGGCCGCGCGGCGGCTGGGGACGCCGCTGGCCCTGCACCTGGAAGTTGATCTCCCGCGTGGCGACGGGGATCAGGTCGCCGCGAAGATCGCAGAAGGCCAACCGCAAGCCGTCGTCCTTTGGACCGGCCCCGAAGCAGCAACGCGACTGCTCAAGCAATTTGAGCACTCCCTTCCCGGCACGCCCGTTTATGCCTGCCGCAAGGCCTTGGGCGAGCCGTTTCTCTCCGTTGCCGTGCAAAGTAGGCTGAATATCTGGATGGTTGCGCCCGCGGCGGGCAACCCTTCTGCGGACCGTGATTTCGCAGGACGATTTCGGGCGCGGACAGGTCGCCCTCCGAGCCCGGCCGCGGCAGAAGCTTATGACGCGGTAAGGCTCATTGCCGCCGGAGTGCGGCGCGCCGGCTCCAACCGCGCCCGCCTGCGCGATGAGCTGGCCAGGATCTCACCATACTCCGGCGCTTCGGGGGTGATCTCCTTCGACGGCGCCGGTAACAATCAGGCCGAGGTCGCCCTGGTTAAACTCGGAGAGTGAGGAAGCCACATGACTTCCAAAGCGGTCGTAACGGACTTCGTTTCTCAGAAGAAGCTGGCCGTGGTGGGGGTCTCGCGGCAGGGCAAGAAGTTCGGCAACATGGCCTTCCGGGAGCTGAAGGCAAAGGGCTACAAGCTTCTTCCCGTGCACCCTCAGGCTGAAACGATTGAAGGCGAGCGCTGCTATCCCAGTCTTGCCGCACTGCCCGAGCCGGTGGATGGCGTGCTCGTGGTCGTGCCGCCCGCGGAAACCGAGAAGGTGGTGCGCGAGGCTGCCGCGGCCGGCATCAAGCGCGTCTGGATGCAGCAAGGCGCGGAATCACCCGCGGCCATCAAGTTCTGCGAGGACAACGGCCTCAGCGCCGTGCACGGCGAGTGCATTCTGATGTTCGCCGAGCCTGCCGCCTGGTTTCACCGCGCCCATCGCTGGGTCTGGAAACTGCTCGGCAAGCTTCCGAAGTAGATCACGCTTTCATCTTTCGCACGTAAACCGCGTAATCCGTCGCCGCGGGCTTGCCGCCGGTTTCGCGCACGGCTGCGGCAACCTGCCCGCGATGGTAGGCCGAGTGCATAACAAGGTGCATGAGGACGTCGCGAATCGGTGTCCTGAACTCCATCCCCTTCGTGTTACGGTAGGTCAAATCTTCATCGAGTCTTTCGGGATTCAGGCGGTCGAGGAGCGCCGTCCATTGGCGATGCAAATCTTCAATGGCTTGGCGGCACTCCTCGACGGTTAGCGTGGGCCAAGGCTGCGCAGAAGGAGGGTTCGGATCAGCGAATCGTGCCAGCCACACCCGTTGTGCGCCGAGCACGTGGGAAAGGTATTTCCGTGGCCGTTCGGCATCGCCCGCGACCGTCGCGAGACTCGCCAGCGCCTCGCGATTGGCCCAGCCGTCATATTCAAAGAGCCCACGGATGAAATTCAATATCTGCATCGCTTTTTTCTCCACTTGTACCGCTAGGAAGATCGTGCGTTCATCATTCAGCATTCATCATTCAGCATTTCACTTCGCTTCCTTCCAATTCTTCCCTACCCCGATATCGACCCGCAGCGGCACTTTCATTGGATAGGCGCCTTCCATTTCGGCGCGCACGATTACGCGCGCTCGGTCCAATTCGTCTTCCGGAGCTTCAAAGACCAGCTCGTCGTGGACCGTCAGGATCATTCGCGTGCGCAGTTTCTCACTATGCAGGCGCGCCTGCACCTTGACCATGGCGAGCTTCAGCAGGTCCGCCGCGGTCCCCTGCAGCGGCGTATTCATGGCTTCGCGCTCCGCGCGGTTGCGTGCCGCGACATCCTTGCTGTTGATTTCCGGGATGGGGCGCAGGCGGCCAAATAGCGTCCGCACGCGCCCGCTCCCCCGCGCCTCTTCGACAAGCCCGTCCAGAAACTCTTTCACCTTCCGGTAGCGCTGGAAGTACGCGTCGATGTACTGCTGCGCCTCGGTCTTGCTCGTCCCCGTGCGCCCCGCGAGGCCGAACGAGCTGAGGCCGTAAATCACACCGTAATTGATGGCTTTCGCCATGCGGCGATGCTCGTGCGTCTGCAAGCCCGCCGGCACACCGAAAATCTCTTGCGCCGTGCGCGAGTGAATGTCTTCGTTCCGCGTGAACGCCTCGATGAGCCGCGGGTCCTCGGACATATGCGCCAGCACGCGCAATTCAATCTGCGAATAATCGGCGGAGATCAGCAGCCGGCCGTCCTCCGCCACGAAGGCGGAGCGAATGCGCAGGCCGAATTCGTCGCCGATGGGAATGTTCTGCAGATTGGGATTGGAGGAGGAGGGCCGTCCCGTGCGCGCCACGGTCTGGTTGAAACTGGTGTGCAGCCGTCCGGTCGAGGGATTGATGTACCG
>JAIQGB010000222.1 GCA_020072905.1 Terriglobia bacterium
GGCGTATACAGAAGGGCGCCTTCTCTGCCACGCCGATGCCGTAGACGGTCCCCTGCCCAGGGTGGATGAGATTCGAGCCGCCTTCGGTAATGAGATACTCGGCATCGCGCACGAGCTCCGGATGGTGTGCGAGGATCCACGCGCTGCCCGTGTCGCCCACCTCTTCGTCGGAGGTGGCCAGAAAGATCAGGTCGCGCTGGAGGGGCAGGTGTTCCCGCGCCGCGATAACCATGATCATGGCCTGCAGCAGCCCTTCGTCTTTCATGTCCAGCGCGCCGCGGCCATAGATCTCGCCATCGAGGATTTCGCCGGAAAAGGGAGGGACCCGCCACTTTGGCGAGTCAGCATGGACGACATCCATATGGTTCAGCAGAACCAGTGGGCGCTGGCGGCCATCGCCCTTGAGGATGGCGTAGATGTTCGCTCGGCCCGGAGCGTAGGGGTACACGGTGTTGGGGATCCCCGCTTCATCGAAGAGGCGCAAGAAGAACTCCGCCGCTTTGAACTCGTTCCCGGGCGGATTTGAAGTGTCAATACGCAAGTACTCTTGAAGAAGACGGACAGCCTCATCCTGATAAGGCTCCCACCGGATCTTCTCAATGCGTTCGTCAGCGGGGGTCTGACCCCGAACCGCGATGGAGCAGCAGACGAGCAAGGGAATTGTGGCGAGAAGCACGCGTTTCATCATTGCTCCTTGAGGGCAGGTAGCGGCCCGAAAAAGCCGAGCGAGTTATAAACCGAGCTACTATATCAAATTCAGACCCGAAGATGACCATTACACTCCTCGTTAGGGAGCGGAGGCTGGACCATTCCGGCCTCGACCCGACCCTGTAACCTGATGTATTTAAGACACTTAACGTGGGTGGACGGAGGGAAGCGGGAGGCGTTCGTCCCCCAGCCTTCACGCAAATTTCTTGCCAATGTCCGGCCGAAAACCTTATATTTAATCGCTTTAGACGAAGACCGCAGACTGCGGCTGAGAAACCAACATTGGCCAAACCCGCTGCCCCAAGCATATTTGTCAGCCTCGCGGGCCCAACCCTGGGCGCTCTGGAAGACCTCGCGGTCCGGGTGAGCGGTCCCCTGGTCGGATACGAGTTGCGTCTGGACTTCCTTCAGGATTTTGAGGACTTTGAGAACCAGCTACACCAGACGCTTCTCCGCCTGCATTTTCCCCCGGCCATCGCGACGTGCCGGAGGGTGGAGGCGGGAGGGAAGTTCGAGGGAGGGGTTGACCAGCAGGCCGCGCTGCTCCAGGCCGCCGTGCGTGCCGGCTGCCAGTGGGTGGATGTGGAAGTCGAATCCGTGAACCGCGCCGGGGCCAGCCTCCTGCGGCGGTTCGCCCCGGCCCGGGTGATTGTCTCCCACCACGACCACCGCAAGACTCCGGCGCTGGGCGGCGTCTATCGCCGCTTGGCGCGCATGCCTGTGCAAGTGGTCAAGATCGCCACCTACGCCCGCAACCTCACAGATAACCTGCGCGTCCACCAGTTGATGAAGTTGAAACGCCGGCGCCATCCCAAGCTGGTGTCCTTCGCCCTGGGTCCAGCGGGCCTGCCCTCGCGGCTGCTGGCCCTGCAGTGGGGCTGTCCGTTCACTTACGCCTCGGTGGCGAACCACTTGGCCGTGGCACCTGGCCAACTCCCTGCGGAATTCATGCGCTCGGTCTATCGAGTGGATCGTCTCGACCGGCGCACGCAACTCTTCGGCGTGGTGGGATCTCATGCCGCTATCTCCTTGTCTCCGGCGATGCAGAATGCGGCTTTCCAGGCCAAGCACGTCAACGCCGTCTATCTCCCTTGCCAGACGCTGCGGCTGAAGGATTTCCTCATCTTCGCCCGCAAGCTGGGTTTTCTGGGCTTCAGCGTCACTATGCCCTACAAGCGCGCCATCATCGACGCGCTCGACTGGCTGGACCCTCTCGCCACGCGCCTCGGAGCGTGTAACACCGTTGCCGTGCAAAGTGGCAAGTGGATGGGATGGAATACGGACGCGGCGGCGGTCGTCGAAGTGCTGACGAAGCGCTTGCGCCTCGCGGGCAGCCGGATCCTGATCCTGGGGGCCGGGGGCGCGGCGCGCGCTGCCGCCTACGCCCTACGCGCCGAAGATGCGGAACTGTTCATTGCGGCGCGCCGCGACGCCGCCGCCCAGCGTCTGGCGCGCAGCGTCTCCGCGCGCGTGGTTCCCTGGGACAGCGCCGAAGACCTGGACGTCGACGCGGTCATTAACTCCACGCCAGTCGGCATGCCACCGCACACGGAGGCTGTCCCGATTGACTTGGCTCGGCTGCGCGTTAGGGTGGTTTTCGACATGGTCTACTACCCGCTCGAGACGCGCTTCCTGGCGGAAGCCCGCGGGCGAGGGCTGACCACCATCTCCGGCCTTGAAATGCTTGTCGCGCAGGGCGCGCGGCAATTCGAAATCTGGACGGGCTTGGCCGCTCCCCGCGCCCTGATGGAACAGGCCATTCGGCAAGTCATGAACCAATCCGCGGCGTGACCCGTGGGCAAGAAAGCCCGGCCCCGGCCGTAACTTTTCGGGCGGTTCCTTTCGGGCATCAAGATGATGGGCCCTGCCACCCCCAGCTTCGATGAGTTCCGGCGCCTGGCCCGCCGCGGCAACGTCGTTCCCCTCCATCGCGCCGTGGTGGCGGACTTGCTCAGCCCTGTGGCGGCGTTCCTGAAGGTTGCCCCACCGGGAGCCTCGGCGAGCCACCCCTATAGTTTCCTCCTGGAAAGTGTGGAAGGCGGCGAGCGCATTGGTCGCTACACCTTTTTCGGCGTTGACCCCTTTCAGGTCATCGCCTGCCGCGGCGATCGGATCCGTCTAACGCGCGGCACGAAGCGCGTGGAAGAGTCCGGGAACATCTTTGAATTCCTGCGCCAGACGGCCTCCCGCTACCACCCGGTTTCGGTCCCCGGTTTGCCGCCTTTTTCGGCGGGGGCGGTGGGATATCTCTCCTACGAAGCCGTCCGCATGCTCGAACGGCTGCCGCCGCGTGTCGAACCCGATGTGGAACTGGACGACGCTGCCTTCATGTACTATTCGAACCTGGCGGCCTTTGACCACGTCCAACACCGGCTCTATCTCATCGCCAACGTCCTCACGGAGGATGGCCCCGGGAGCCTGCGCGCCAAGTACGACGCGGCGATCCGCCAGCTCAACCTCATGCAGCGCCAGCTTGAGCGGCCGTTGCGCCTGGCGCGTTTCCGCCGGCCGCGTGGACCGCTGCGCATTCGTCACAACATGACACGCCGGCAGTATGAGGCGATCGTTGAGCGCACCAAGGAGTACATTCGCGCCGGCGATATCTTCCAGGGGGTGCTTTCGCAGCGGCTGGAGGTGCCGGTGCGCGTCCCGCCTTTTGAACTGTATCGAGCGCTGCGGGCGGTCAACCCGTCACCCTACATGTACTATCTGCGGCTGGGCGAGGCGACTATCCTGGGCTCTTCTCCCGAAATGTTGGTCAAGGTGACGGGCCGCGAGGTCGAGTACCGGCCGATCGCCGGCACGCGCCCGCGCGGCAAGACGGAAGACGAAGACCGCCGGCTCGAAGAGGAATTGCGCTCGGACGCGAAGGAGCGCGCCGAGCACATCATGCTGGTCGATCTGGGCCGCAACGATATCGGGCGCGTGTGCGAGTTCTCGACCGTCCGGCCGAAGGAAGTGATGTTCGTGGAGCGCTACTCGCACGTGATGCACCTCGTCTCCTCGATTCAGGGCAGGCTCCGCCCGGATGCCGACGCCTACGCGGCGCTCGCCGCTTGCTTCCCCGCCGGCACGCTCACGGGGGCTCCCAAGGTCCGCGCCATGGAGATTATCGACGAACTCGAGCCGACCCGGCGCGGCCTCTACGGCGGCTCGGTGCTTTACGTTGATTTCTCCGGCAACCTGAATTCCTGCATCGTCATCCGCACCGTCCTCGTCAAGGGCCAGCGGGCCTACCTGCAGGCCGGCGCAGGCATTGTCGCGGATTCCGTCCCGGCGCGAGAGCACCAGGAGTGCCTGAACAAAGCCCAGGCCGTGCTGCGAGCCTTCGAACTCGCCGAGCAGGGGCTGTGACTCATCTCTCCAGTCCCGGGGCGTGAAACCGACTGCAATCCCCTCCCGTCTACACCGAGTAGGGGCCGGGATGTCTCATGGCGGTCGAGGAAAGGACTGCCCGCACCTTGACGACGGCTCGCGAGAATGGGAAATTACTACATGGGGTGGTAAAGGGCAGGCATGGCAATTATCCGGCTCCTGGTCATTATCGTCATCTTTCTGATTTTTCTGGCCAGCCAGCTCTACTGGTTCCGCAGGATTCGAGAATGGGGAGAGAAGCTCATCCCCAATCGGCAACTGCGCAGAGCGCTGGCCGGCGCGGGCGCGATCATATACATTCTGCTCTTCGCCTATCAAATAGCTTGGTCCCGACGTTCCGGCACTCCCACCCGCCTAACCTGGGAGGCCGCGGTTTTTCAAGCTCCCTTCCAGGCGTGGCTCATTGGCTCGATGCTGGGCTTTGTACTCGCCCTCCTGATCTGGACGGGCGGCCGCCTGGCTCGCTTCGCTGCCTCGTGCTACCGAAAGGCTCAGGCCCGGCGCGAAGCCCCCTCAAGTCTCCAAGCGTCAGAACTGGGCTCTCGCCAGCGGCGGCGATTCCTCGAGCAAACCGCCATGATGTTGAGCGCGACGCCGTTCGTGGCCAGCGCCTACGGCCTTGTCTACGGCCGCGTTGATCTCGAAACGACTCACCAACGCATCAAGCTGGCACGGCTACCCAAAGCCTTCCACGGCTTCCGCATCGCCCAACTCTCCGACATCCACATCGGCCCCTTCATGACCGCGAAGGAAGTCCGAAACTACGTGTCCATCACCAACCGCTTGCGCCCGGACCTCGTCGTCTTGACCGGGGACTTCATTACCTGGGACCCTCTGACTCAGGAAGACGTCGTGGACGCGCTCGCCGGCCTCAAAGCTCCCTTTGGGTTGTACGGATGCCTCGGCAACCATGAGCTGTGGGCGGACGTCGAGGGTTCGATCACCGAGATGTTTGCGCGACGCGGCATCCGAATGTTGCGGAATACCGCCGCTCCGATTCCGTCCCATGGCGAGAAACTTAATCTGATCGGCGTGGATTACCAGTCGCGCCGAAGGTTCGGGCCGCCCGGCGTACGCCTTGTCCCGCAGTACCTGCGAGGCGTGGACCGCCTGATGATGCCGGACACGGTGAACATCCTGCTCAGCCACAACCCCAACACTTTCGATCGGGCTGCCGAGCTGGGCATCGACCTCAGCCTGGCTGGACACACCCACGGCGGCCAAGTGACGCTCGAATTCATTCATCCGGACCTCTCGCCCAGCCGGCTGATTACCGATTACGTCAGGGGATTGTTTCGGAAGGATGCCTCACAGCTCTATGTCAATCGCGGCATTGGAACCATCTTTGTTCCCATCCGCCTGGGCGCCCCGCCCGAAATCACCCTCTTCGAGCTGGTCCGCGAAGGGTAAACGCGCCGCTGTGAACGTCAGGCTGGCTGCCTTACGGATTCCAAATACAAGTGGTGATGGAAAGTGCCGGAAGTGTGGCGAGCAATGAGCGTCCGCGCCAATGGAGGTGGACTTCGGCCCGGGTCTCGCGGCTGTTGAGCAACTGCGCGACGAATTCGCCATCCGTGGTCTTGAAGGCGATGCAACGAACCTTATCGGCTTCCCCTGTCGTCTCAACCCGCACCGCGCCCGGCCGCACGAATTTGCTGAAGTGCGCCAGATAGTAGTAGAGGCCGGTGTAAATCACTCTTCTCTGCTGCCGGTCGATCACCACCACCGGATGCTGCCTGTTCCCCGCGCGATCCTCGTGCACCTCGGAGACCAAGCACGGCCCGCCCTTCTCATCGAGAATCATGTTCCAGTAAATCCACGCTGAGGCGTAGGACTCGAGGTCGGAGAAAATCTGGTTTCCCCAGAAGTCCCCGTCTTCCCAGCCGAGTTTTGGTAGGGGCACCGAGCGCGGCGTATCGGTCTGATAGGAGTGGTCAACTTCGGTCATCCACAGCGGCAGGTCCGGATAGCGCTCGTGAAGCGCCATGATCTTGCCGTGGTCCTTGAACTCGTAACCGTGGTAGGGAACGCACGCGACGTACTTCCGCGCCGCGGGATCGTCCAGCACGATAGGATAGTTACGATAGGCGTCGTCGCGATTGGGCGCCTCGCTGAGCTGGATCTTTGTCTTCACGCTTTCCTTCTCGAACAGCGGTCCCACGTGGTCCTTCAGCAAATGGCGAATCTTGGTGTACGAAATCTTGGTGTAAATGTCGGGCTCGTTGAAAAGGCTCAGGTAGTCAATGAAGATTCCCTGCTTCTCGTACTCCTGCAAGTAGCGCAGGTAATAGAGCGCCAGCGCGTCAAAGTATTTCGGGTCGACGTCCTGATGCGCGCGGTCTTCGACGTTGGTCAGCATCCAGTCCGGGGGATAGTCCATCGGCGCCTGGAGAACGAACTGGCCGTATTTGCGCGCGCGCTGGATGTAGGTGACGAGGCCGTTGGGGCTGAGATCGCGAGCGATGGAGAAATGCTTCATCTCTACGTCGCCCGGCGTGTCGTCGTAGGTGTACCAGGGCCCGGCCGACATGAAATCGGTGGCGGCGATCACTGTCTTCATGGCGGAGAATCCCGCCCCATGCTCCGGATCGAAGAGCGCCTCAAGCACCTTCTCCTGCTCGCTGGGGTCGAGGGCGTTCAGGCCGATCATCCCCGCTTCCTGAAACGACGCCCCGAAACCGTCAATCTTCTGGAGAGTCACAGCATCGTTAATCTGGAAGACGGTGCCGGTTTTGAAGGACTGCTTCTCCTCGAAACGCAAAGAGGGCTTGGCGCTCAGCCGGTCGCCGGCCTTGGAAGAGACGACAACTTTGACCTCCTGCCCGGCAGCGGGCAGCGCACTGCATAGTCCGAGGAGGAGGAAAGAGAAGAACCACCACTTCATCGTGCGTGGGAAGCTCATGGGCACCTCGCCTTGCTCTGCAAACCGCGGGACGCAAGGTACGGCAATCGAAGCGGCCAAGCGGCTACGGCTTCCACTCCAGCGTGGTAATGGAGAGCGCGGGCAGCGCCACACTCAGCGAGCGGCCGCCAGCCTCCAGACCGACCGTCGCGTCCGTCTTGCGGCTGTTCAGCAGTTCCGCGACCATGCCGCCCTCAGGAGCCTTGAAAGTGAGGCATCGGACGCCCTTGATCGCCCCCTTCGTCTCCACTCGCACTGCGCCCGGTCGGACGAACTTGCTGAAGTGGGCGAGATAATAGTAAAGCGCCGTATAGGTCACTTGCTTGGTTTCACGGTTGATGACCACCACCGGGTGCTGGACGTTCGGGTCGGGATTCCCGTGCACCTCGGAAACCAGCCACGGGCC
>JAIQGB010000223.1 GCA_020072905.1 Terriglobia bacterium
GGAACTCCATAGCGAAGTGAATGCCCTGCAACTCGCGTCCGGGGACCTTCAGATCGCGCGGGCTTTCCGCGCCGCCCGCCAGCAGGATGGCGTCGAATCCTTTGTTCAAGTCGTCCGCGGGGACGTTGTGGCCCACGTGCGCGTTGGTCTGGAACTTGACGCCTTCCTGTTCAATCAGGTCAAGGCGACGGTCGACCACATGTTTCTCCAGCTTGAAGTCGGGGATCCCGTAGCGCAGCAATCCGCCGATGCGGTCCGCCTTCTCGAAGAGGGTTACCCAGTGTCCAGCGCGGTTCAGTTGCTGGGCAGCGGCCAGGCCGGCTGGGCCTGAGCCCACGACGGCCACACGCTTGCCCGTGCGGCGCAGCGGTGGCTCGGGAATGATCCAGCCTTCCCGAAAAGCGTGCTCGATGATGGTCTTCTCGATCTGCTTGATGGTGACGGCGGGCTCGTTGATGCCCAGCACGCATGAGGTCTCGCACGGCGCGGGGCAAATCCGTCCCGTGAACTCTGGGAAATTGTTGGTGGAATGCAGGACGCGGATTGCGTCCTTCCAGCGGTCGCGGTAAACGAGATCGTTCCAGTCCGGAATGATGTTGCTGAGCGGGCAGCCGGTGTGGCAGAAGGGCACGCCGCAATCCATGCAGCGCGCCGCCTGCGTGCGGAGCTTGCTTTCGGGAAACTCGTGGTAGACCTCGAACCAGTCGTTGACGCGCTCGACGACGGGCCGTCGCGGCGGCATCTCGCGCGTGTACTCCTTGAATCCCGTCACCTTACCCATGGAGCACCTCACGAACTGGACGCGAGGTGGCCGCCGCGAGAGCCATCCCCGCGGGGAGACGCGGAATGCCTAGCACGCGCTTGTATTCGTGTGGAAAGACTTTGACGAACCTGGGCAGCATGGTGTCCCAGGTCTCCAGAATCCAGCGGGCGCGCGGGCTGCCGGTCAGCTCGGCGTGGCGGGTGATGAGGAGTTGCACCAAGTCGATATCCTTGGGATCAACCAGGGGTTCGAGATCCACGCTCGCGCGGTTGCAGCGCACGGTGACGAACTCGCCCGTCTCATCTAACACATAGGCGATGCCACCCGTCATGCCCGCCGCAAAGTTCCTGCCGGTCTTGCCGAGAACAATGGCTGTGCCGCGCGTCATGTATTCGCAGCCGTGGTCTCCGACACTTTCCACAACCGTCGTCGCGCCCGAATTCCGCACCGCAAAGCGCTCTCCGGCCATGCCGTTGAAGAAAGCCTCCCCGCCCGTGGCGCCATAGAGGACGACGTTGCCCACCAGGATGTTTTCTTCCGGCAGAAACGTGGAAGTGCGCGGCGGATAGACGATCAGCTTGCCGCCCGAAAGCCCTTTACCCGTGTAATCATTGGCATCGCCCTCGAGCTCCAGGGTCACGCCTTTCATCAGGAATGCACCAAAGCTCTGCCCCGCCGAGCCCGTGAACTTGAACTGAATGGTATCGTCCGGCAGACCTTTCGAACCGTAGCGACGAGCGATTTCCCCGCTCAGCATGGTGCCCACCGTGCGGTGAACGTTGCGAATGGGCAGGCTGATGGAAACCGGCGTGGCATTCTCGAGCGCCTCGCGCGCGTGTTCGATTAACTGGTAGTCGAGCGCCTTTTCCAGGCCGTGGTCCTGCTTGATGAGGCAGCGGCGGCCGACTCGCGACGGCACGTGCGGATTGTAAAGAATCGCCGAAAAGTCCAGGCCGCGGGCTTTCCAGTGGTCCACATCCTGTCGCTTCGCCAAACAATCGACGCGGCCGACCATCTCCTCAACTTTGCGGAAGCCCAGCTCGGCCATAATCTGGCGCAGTTCTTCCGCCACAAAAAAGAAGAAATTGATGGCGTGCTCGGGCTGGCCGGCGAATTTCTTGCGCAGTTCGGGATCCTGCGTGGCAATGCCCACCGGGCAGGTGTTGAGGTGACACTTGCGCATCATGATGCAGCCCAGGGAAATCAGCGGCACGGTGGAGAAGCCGAATTCCTCCGCGCCCAGCAAGGCGGCTATCGCTACGTCGCGCCCCGTCGCCAGCTTGCCGTCCACCTGGATGCGCACGCGGCTGCGCAGGTCGTTGATCACCAGCACCTGCTGCGTTTCCGAAAGCCCCAGCTCCCAGGGGATGCCGGCGTGACGGATCGAGGAGACCGGCGATGCGCCCGTGCCGCCATCGTAGCCGCTGATGAGGATGACGTCGGCATGCGCCTTGGCCACGCCCGCCGCCACCGTGCCCACACCCGACTCGGCCACGAGCTTGACGGAGATGCGCGCCTGCGGGTTGGCGTTCTTCAGGTCGTAAATCAGTTGCGCCAAGTCTTCGATGGAGTAGATGTCGTGGTGCGGCGGAGGCGAAATCAACTGCACGCCGGGGATGGAGAAACGAATGCGCGCCACGACTTCATCCACCTTGTGGCCCGGCAACTGGCCACCTTCGCCGGGCTTGGCGCCCTGGGCGATCTTGATTTGCAGGTCGTCGGCGTTGACCAGGTAATTGGTGGTGACTCCGAACCGGCCTGAGGCTACCTGCTTGATGGCGCTGCGGCGGAGATTGCCGTCGGCATCCGGCCGGAAGCGCGCTTCGTCCTCGCCGCCCTCGCCGGTGTTCGACTTGCCGCCGATGCGGTTCATGGCGATGGCCAGGGTTTCGTGCGCCTCTCTGCTGATCGAGCCGAAGGACATCGCGCCGGTGGCAAAGCGTTTCACGATTTCGGAAGCGGGCTCGACTTCCTCAAGTGGGACCGGCGGCCCGGCATGGCGGAATTCCATCAGGCCGCGCAGTGTGTAGAGCTCGCGGTTCTGACGATTGATGAGCTGGGAGAATTCCTGGAACGTCTCGAGCCTCCCCGAGCGCACCGCGTGCTGAACCTTGCTGATGGTCTGCGGGTTCAGGATGTGCCGCTCGCCGCGCAGGCGGAATTGGTAGTTGCCGCCCACTTCGAGCTCGGTGTCGGATTCCGACGCCGGCTGCATCGCGAACTCATGTTTCATCATGGCTTCACGCGCCAGGACGTCCAGGCTCACGCCTTCGATGCGCGAGGGCGTGCCGGCAAAGTAGCGGTCCACCACGGCGCGGTTGAGGCCGATCGCTTCGAAGATCTGTGCGCCGAAATAGCTTTGCAGGGTCGAGATTCCCATCTTCGAGAAGATCTTGAGCAGGCCCTTGTCCACCGCTTTGCGATAGTTCTTGAGGACTTTGTCGAAAGTGTAGTCGGGCGGGAAATACCCGCGCGCGTGAAGGTCTTCGAGCGTCTCGATGGCGAGATACGGGTTGACCGCGCTGGCCCCGTAGCCGATGAGCAACGCGAAGTGCATGACCTCGCGCGGCTCGCCCGATTCCACGATCAGGGCCACCTGATTGCGCGTCTTCTCCCGAATCAGGTGATGGTGCACCGCCGACAGGGCCAGCAGGCTCGGTATCGGCGCGTTGTTTTCATCCACGCCGCGATCGGAAAGAAGGAGAATCGTATAGCCCGACTTGATGGCCAGCGAGGCTTGGCGACACAACTCCTCGACGGCCTTCTCCATTTCGCTGCCGCCATCCACGCGGAAAAGCATGGGCAGCGTCGTAGCGAGGAAATCGCCCCGGCTGACCCGGCGCAGCTTCTCCAGGTTCCAATTCGTCATGATGGGATGCGTGATCTTGAACGTGTGGCAGTGCTGCGGCGTCTCGTCCAGGATGTTGCCCTCGGAACCGATGTAGCTGTTGAGTGACATCACCAGGTCTTCGCGGATCGAATCGATGGCCGGATTGGTGACCTGGGCGAACATCTGCTTGAAGTAGTTGAAGAGCGGCTGCGGGCGGTCGGAGAGACACGCTAGAGGGGTGTCGATGCCCATGGAACCCACCGGCTCCTCGCCCTTCTCTCCCATGGGGATGAGGAGTTGCCGGAGGTCCTCATCGTTGTAACCGAAGGCGCGCTGGCGCATCAGGATGGTGCGATGGTCGGTGGGCTGGACGCGCGGTGGATCGGGCAATTGCTTCATGCGGATCTGATTCGCCTTCACCCACTCGGCATAAGGGCGGCGAGCGGCGAGTTCCCGCTTGACCTCTTCGTCGGGAACCAGCCGGCCGCGCACCGTGTCCACCAGAAACATCCGGCCCGGCGCCAGGCGGCCTTTGAGCAGGATATCTTCCGGTTTGACCGGCAGGACCCCGGTCTCCGAAGCCAGAAGCACCAATCCATTCCGGGTGACGAGATAACGTCCCGGGCGGAGTCCGTTACGGTCCAGCTTGGCGCCCACCACGCGACCGTCGGTGAAGCAGACGGCGGCGGGACCGTCCCACGGCTCCATCAGCGAGGCGTGAAACTCGTAGAAGCCTTTCACATCCTCCGGCATCGTGGGGTCGTTGTCCCAGGCGGCGGGAATCAACATTTCCATCACGTGGGGAAGGCTGCGGCCCGCCAGGGTCAGCAACTCGATGGCATTGTCGATGCTGGCCGAGTCGCTCCCACCCGGCGTGATGATCGGCTCCAGTTTCTTGATGTCATCCTCGAACAGCGGCGAGGCGAGGAGGGACGTTCGCGCGTGCATCCAGTTGATGTTGCCGCGCAGCGTGTTGATTTCGCCGTTGTGGCAGATATAGCGGTAGGGGTGCGCCAACTGCCAGGAGGGGAAAGTGTTGGTGGAGAACCGCTGGTGCACCAGGCAAATCGCGCTGCGCACCTGAGGATCGGAGAGTTCCTGGTAGAAGTGCGCAATCTGCGGGGCGAGAAGCAAACCCTTGTAGACGATCGTCCGCGAAGAAAGCGACGGGATATAGAAGAAATCCTTTTCCTTTAAGCCGGTTTTGGCAATCTCGTTTTCCGCGCGCTTGCGGATGACGTAAAGCTTTCGCTCCAGCGCGTCCTGGTCCACGCCGTAGGCGCGGCGAACAAAAATCTGCTCGATGTAGGGCTGGGTGCTGCGCGCCAAGCGCCCGATGGCGTTGCCATCGATGGGCGTGTCGCGCCAGCCGAGGACGGTCAGCCCCTCGTCGCGCACGATTTCTTCCAGAATGCCCTCGCAGGTCATGCGCTCGTGCTTTTCCACCGGCAGGAACACCATCCCCACGCCGTATTCGCCGGGAGAAGGCAGTGAGAATCCTAGCCTCGCGCACTCGCCTTCAAAGAAAGCGTGGGGGATCTGCAGCAGCACCCCGGCGCCGTCGCCGGTCTCCGCATCGCAACCGCAGGCGCCGCGATGCGTCAGGTTGATGAGGATCTGGATGCCCTTCTCGATGATGTCGTGGGACTTCACGCCCTGAAGGTTCGCCACAAACCCGATGCCGCAGGCGTCGTGTTCGAAGCGCGGGTCGTAAAGACCCTGGGCCGGTGGTAAACCGCGATGCAAAGTACTATCCCCCATATCCTTCTGACCCGTGGGAAGATGAGACCTTCTACGACACAATCCCATCCCCAACGACGCCACGGCGCGTGGGCGTATCCTGCGATTCTCCTCGGACGCTCGGGACATGTGAAATCAGAAGTTTTTATGACGGGGATAAGTTTCTGTGAGGGGCCCGATCCTGCGCGCCGGGCGCGCTTTTCCGCACGCGAGAAGGAATGATAGGATGGCGAACGAACTTCCACACATCAGGAGCCACCGTGCGACGAGTTCAGATCAGGCTGCTCAGGACCTTCGATGAATTTCGCGCCTGCGAGCGAATCCAAAAAGAAGTCTGGGGAACGCTGGCGGTGGGCGTGATCGCGGTCGACCCGTCGAGCCCGTTCACGGGCGGTGCGGTCCTCGGCGACCGGATGCTTTCGCGATCAAGGCTTGGGCTTCCGCATGAAGCTTGCCCACCGAAAACTTGCCCTCGCGCAAGGAATCCGGTCCATCTGCTGGACCTATGATCCGCTGCAAAGCCGCAACGCCACACTCAATCTCGCCCGTCTGGGCGTGAAAGTCGAAGAATACATCCCCGACTGTTACGGCCGATTCCCCAGCATTATCGAGAAGGGGCTCGCGAGCGACCGGTTCGTCGTGAATTGGCGCATCGCCACAGCCGCAGTCGAGTGGCGCGTCGCGCAGGGCGCTCCTCCTTTTGGGGATATCGCCGGCCTGCCGCGCGCGAATAAGACTCGGATCGGCGCGAACGGTCTGCTGGAAAATGCCCGCCTGCATCTCCGTCTGCACACTCCGCGCCTGCTGGTGGAAATCCCCGGTGATACCGACACGATTCGATGCCAGGCGCTGAAGCTGGCCATTCGTTGGCGCTGGGAAACTCGGAAGATCTTCCAGCACTACCTCGCCGCTGGATACGGCGTCACAAGCTTCGTGCCTCCGAGCGAAGCCACAGCGGGAAAATGCTTTTACGTGCTCGACCGCGCGGGAAATTGAGCGCGTCCGGCACCCTCCGCGAACTTCAGTTGGGGTAGGGTTGGCCCGGACGGGCGATGCGGATGCGGTGGTCCGTAAAGCTGAAGTGCAACCCGGCGGGCTCCACTTTAGGCATATGACAACTCACGCAATTCCTGCCCTCGACGGGACAGGCGCGGGCCTTCTTCCCCCGAGCCAACGGAGTTCCCTTGCTTGTGGCGTGACAGGCCAAACACTTCTCGTCGTAAGAGCTTGGCTCGCTGATGAGCGGCTGGTGAGGATCGTGACAGGCCATGCATTGGATGCGCGCATCGTCCGGGCTCCAGCAGCGGCTTTCCAGCAGCCGATAGGGCTGAAAACGGACATTGTTCTGGCTCCGCACGTTCATCTGCCGAACGTCCGACCAAGTGCGGTGACAGGCACCGCAGAAATCCATCGAGTCTCCCGGCGCCAGGGTGGCGGGATTAAAAATGGTGCCTTTGGCATTCGCTCCAGACTTCACCGCCGCGAGGTGCCGGGCTCCCGGCCCATGGCAAGCCTCACAAGTTACGCCTGGGATCAGTTGCGACGGGTCCAGGCGATTTTCGGCGACCGCAGCGGTGGTATGGCAGGCAAAGCATTCTTTGGCTTCGGCTTCGGACAAGAGCCGACCGCGAGCGTCGGCGAGCGATTTCACGCGCGTGGTGTGCTGGCCCGGGGTGAGATCGAGACGGTCAACCGACGAGAAAAAGCTCACCCGGCCTTCATAGAAGGAGCCCTGGCGCTCGTAGACGAAAGTCTGGCCAAGCACGCCCAGTCCCATGGCCCACTGGAGAGGCTGGGAAAACGCTTCGCTCCCTCCGCTGACCGTGTAGATGTGCGATGGCCCGCCCGCCAGCGCCATCGCAGTCGTCTTCTGTGCCTCGGCCTGGGCAGGATGACACTCCGCGCAGGCCTGCGGGCCGACGTAGTCAGCTCGCAGGTATGCGCCCTTGGTCGGCCACCAGCCCGGGTCGTGCACTCGCTCGTCGGTGACCATCTGGGCGCGGGCCCTCTGGGGCACAAGGATTCCTGCCAAGAGTCCCGTGAGGAGGATAGCGGCCCGCCACCAACCTGCGTCCCATTCACTCATGCGCCTGGAGCGATGTGGGCGCCTCCGCCGCGCTCGGCGGACTTGACTTCAGACGCCCATCTCAAGTTACATCTTCAGTCCGATTCTCGACCACAAGCCCCGACCCGCGAGGAGAATCCTCAGCCTATCCAGGTGGGGGAGGCTCTGTCAACGCCCATACCGACCGGTGTCCTTGAAACCGCCGCGGGAATCGCCATACAATCGAGCCACGCAACGGCGGGGATGAAGACGCAGATGGAGGTCATGGTGTACACGGACGGCATCGCAGAGATCCTCGAAAGCCTGCTCGCGAAGGCCGGCCGCTCCATCGACGTTGCCGTCTATCGTTTCAACAATCCCAAGCTGGCCAGGGCGCTCGCCGAGGCGCTGGAGCGAGGCCTCCGGATTCGCCTCCTGCTCGATCGCAACAAATACGAGGAGTCGGCTTCGACGCGAGCCCTGATCTCGTCCGGCAAGATTCCATTCCGGGTTCGGTACGGGCGGCGCGGGCCGGGCTCAAAGATGCACCACAAGTTCGCGATCATTGACAGTGAGGTGCTCGTGACGGGCAGCTATAACTGGACCCTGGAATCCGAGGAGCAGAATCACGAGAACCTGATGATCCTTCGCAATTTCGAGCCGTTGAAGATCTATCAACAAGAATTTGAGACGCTTTGGGCGGAGTCGGCGCTTGCCCCGTGAGGACGCCACCGAGCCCATGCGGCCTGGCCATGGGGCCAGCGCGGCCGCAGCCAGTCAAGGGGGACGTTCCGCCGGAACCTCTCTACGAAGGACGCCATGACACCCGGAAACTCTTCCGACAACAGGCGAGCTCGAACCGCAGGCTACGAGCTTTACATCATGCGTCACGGCATTGCGGCGGACCGTGGCACGGCGGGCTATGAGGACGACGCGAAGCGGCCACTAACCCCCGAGGGCAAGAAGAAGATGCGGGAGATCACGGCGGGTCTGGCGCGCGTGGGCTTTGACCTGGACTGGATCGTCACCAGCCCGCTGGTGCGCGCCGCCGAAACGGCAGAGATCGTCGCCGACGGGTTGGCCGGGCGCGTCCCGAGAGACTTCTGTGACGCTCTCCGGCCGGGAGGCTCTGCCGAGGCCCTGTTGACGTTCCTCGCCAAGCAGCCGAGTCGCCGGCGAGTCCTGGTGGTCGGTCACGAGCCCGACCTGAGTGAACTGGCGGCGCGCCTGGTGGGCGCGGGCCGCAATGCGCATCTGGGGTTCAAGAAGGGCGGCTGTTGCCTGATCACCTTTCATGAATTCCCCCCCAAGTCGGCCGGCCAGCTCGGTTGGTGGCTGACCCCGCGCCTGATGCGGAAGATGGCCTGAGCCGTCAGACCCTCATGGGCTCGGGATCGATTGTCGATAACCGAAGGAAGATGCTCTTGGCGCTGGAGAAGAAAATCCTGGTCGGTTTCGCCGTGGCGGCTCTGGTGCTGATCGCCATCGGCGGATTCGCGTATCTCAGTGTGCGCGAGTACGGCAATAACTCGCGACTCATCTCCCACACGTTGCAGGTGTTGGAGGGCCTGCAGGAAGTCCAATCCTCCCTCAAGGATGTGGAGTCAGCAGGACGCGGCTTTGCCGTCACCGGGCAGGAGGAGTACCTCGAACCGTACAAACTCGCCAAGAGCGCGATTCCCCAGCAAATGCAGCGCCTGCGCGGGATGACCGCGGACAATCCCGTTCAGCAACAACGCTTGAAGACTCTCGAGTCACTCACTGAAGCCAAACTCGGCATCACCCAGTCAATCATCGAAGCGCGGCAGAAGCAGGGGATGGAAGGCGCTGCGCTGCTGATTCGGACGAATGAAGGCCAGCGCGTGATGGATCAGATTCGCCAGCAGGTCGCCGCGATGGAGGACGAGGAAAGGACGCTGCTCGCCGAGCGCTCGCAGATGGCGGAGTCGCACGGTCGCAGGGCCAACTTCGTCATCGTTCTGGGGACGCTGGTGGCGCTGGGCGCGTGCGCGCTGGCAAGCCTCCTGGCCCAACGCGGTGTTCTCGAGCGCCGTCGCGCCGAGACGGCCATGGAGAGCCTGCGGCGGGAAAGCGAGTCGATTCTGAATGCCGCGGGGGAGGGCATCTATCGACTGGATAACCAGGGAAACGCCACCTACATCAATCCGGCGGCGGCGCGCATGCTGGGTTACGAACCCGAGGAGCTGATGGGAAGACCTCTACACGCGCTGATGCATCATTCTCGGCCGGACGAAAGCCCTTATCCGCGCGAGGAGTGTCCGATGCACCTCACAGCTCAAGATGGCCTTTCGCGCCACATTGAAGGGGAAGTGTTCTGGAAAAAGGACGGCACGCGCACGGCCGTCGAGTATACGAGCGCGCCCATTCGCGAAGGCCCCAAAATTACCGGCGTGGTGGTGACGTTTCGAGATGTCGGAAAGCGGATCCAAGCGGAAGAGGACCTGCGACTGTCCAAGCTGCAATTGGAGACCACCGTCAGACAGCTTGAGAAGCAAGCCCACGAGATCACGCTGCTGGGCGAGGCGGGAGAACTCCTTCAGTCGTGCCAGACCGTAAAGGAAGCGTACGAAGTCATCGTCCCCTCCATCCGCAAACTGCTCCCCAAGGGGTCTGGAGCGCTGTGCATCACCAACCACTCGCGCAACCTGGTGGAAGCCGTGGCCACCTGGGGCGAGGACTTCGACATCGAACGCAGCTTCCCGCCGGAAGACTGCTGGGCGCTGCGGTTGGGCCGCCTGCATCGCGCCGAACATGCCGAAATGGACTTGCTCTGCCGGCATATCGGGCGGTCGATGCGCGGTTGCTCGCTTTGCGTGCCCATGATGGCGCAGGGCGAAACGCTCGGCATGCTGCACTTGGTCGAGCCGGCCGGCGCTGCGGGCGAGACGGACTCGGCGAGCGCCTCTCCCCTCGAAACCCGTCAGCGGCTGGCCGTGGCGCTTGCCGAGCAGATCGCCCTGGCGCTCGCCAACCTGAACTTGCGCGAGACGTTGCGCAACCAGTCGATTCGTGATCCGCTGACCGGATTGTTCAACCGCCGTTACCTGGAAGAATCCCTGGATCGGGAACTCCGCCGGTCGGCGCGCGAGGAAAAGGCCCTGGGCGTGATCCTCATCGACCTCGACCATTTCAAACAGTTCAACGACACGTTCGGGCACGAGGCCGGCGATGAGCTGCTGAGGGGCCTTGGCGAGCTACTCTCGACGCGAACCCGGAAGGAAGACATCGCCTGCCGTTACGGCGGAGAAGAGTTCCTGCTGATTCTTCCCAACGCCACGCTGGACATCTGCTGCCAGCGCGCCGAACTCGTTCGCAAGGCAGTTCGGTCTCTCCACGTCAGCCATCGCGGCCAGTCCATCGGGCACATCACCCTCTCAATCGGCGTCGCCGTTTTCCCACAGCACGGAGGCACCACGCAAACCCTGCTGCGAACTGCGGACACGGCCTTGTACCGTGCCAAGGCCGAGGGCCGCGACCGCGTGGTCGTCCCCGAAGACGGCGCCAATCTCGACGGCACCGACGAGCCGCCCGGCCCCGCCGCCTGAGTTTCCCTTGCCGTCCAGGTCGTGACGGGAACTCACATGGAGTGGACTGGGCGCGTCAAATGCAATCGTCTAGCATCCTTCTGAGCCCCAAGCGAAGGATTTGCCCGCGGGTGAGAGAACGACTGCCGGAGCGAGCCGCGCCACGCCGAGGCCTATTCCAGGAACGAACCAATCAGCATCATCGAGCTTCCCACTCACGAAATTGAGGCCGGCGCGGCCCCGCTCCAACCTGCTTTGGACCACGAACCATTCACTTTCTGAAGAAAGTTCGGAAGCTGGCCCTCCGCACTTCTCGATGGCGGAGCCACAGTCATTTCAGATTGCGAACTGCCTGTGGCTATCAGCGGCCTGCTGTCTCATCGTACGGTTAGCTTTAGCGTCATGCTGTGCAACAGTTGATGGGAGCCGGATGTAAACGATCCCGACACGGTTAGATTGTATGTGCCCGCCGGCGTCCCTGAAGTCACGGCAGGGGTCATCCCGCCGCCCCCGCAGCTAGTCCCCAGGAGAATCGAGAGCAATGCCAATCCCAGGGCCAACCGTGTTCGCCGATACCTGACCAATGCAACCCAGGCTAACATCGCCAAACACACCAGGAACCATGCGGCCGGCGGCCAGTGTGGCCACACTCCGAGGGGAGGCACCCACTTTGCGGAAGGAGCCAGCGCGGAGCGCGCCGTCGTGGTTACGGTGGCGGTCACCACGGATGCGCTGGTCCCGTTAAGGCTGAGGGAAGCCGGAGAGATAGAGCATTTTGAGGCGGCAGGCGCGCCGGAGCAGGAGAACGAGAGCTGCTGGTTGAAGCCTTCTTTGGGGGCGATATCGAGCTTATAGATGGCGGATTGTCCACCGCTCACCGTTGCGGAGCTCACCGAACTTGCATCCGCCGCTATCGCGAAGTCCTGCCCCACTCCCCCCAAAGCGATCGTCTGCGGGCTGTTGCCAGCGTCGTCGCTCACGGTCACCTTTCCGTTCTGGCTGCCGGGCGCGGTGGGCGTAAACGTGACATTGATGGTGCAGTTCATTCCCGTGCCCACAGAGCTGCCGCAGTTGTCCGTCTGCGCGAAGTTCGCGTTCACCGCGATGCTGGAAACCGCCACCGGCGCATTCCCGGGATTGGTTAGCGTGACGGCCTGGGGCGGACTGGTGAAACCGACCACCTGATTGCCAAACGACAAGGACGCGGGCGACACGGTGAGCATCCCCGTCGCCGCCGCGCCGGTCAGGAGAGCCGTCTGGGGGCTTGCCGCCGCATTGTCCGTCACGGTCAAGGTCGCCGTGGCGGTTCCCGCGGCCGTCGGGGTAAACGTCACGTTGATGGCGCAGCTCGCTCCAGCCGCCAGGCTCGAGCCGCAGTTGTTGGTCTCGGCAAAGCTTCCACTGTTGGCGCCGCTGATGGCAATGCTGCCGATGCCCAGCGGTGAGGAGGTTCCGTTCTTCAAGGTAACCGCATGAGGGGCGCTGGTCGTACCCACCTCCTGATTCGGGAACGTTAAGGTGGCGGGCAGGAGCGTGACGACTGCCGGGGCGGCGGCGAAGAAATCCGACATGTTGCCGGCGCCCGAAGAAAAGCCCGGGAAGGTCGTCAGGCCGAGGCCCTCCGACATCAGCCGCAGTACGCTCTCATGGTGATAGCTGTTCGAGGACTTGAAACCTGCCGAAACCAGCAGTGGGCTGACGATGACGGTGGCAACCTGGCCGCCACACCAGGTGCCGGCTTGAATGTCGGAGTCGGTGCAACTTCCACTGCCCGAACTTTCGTCAAAGGTGATAATCAGCAGCCCGTCCTGTTGGAAGAGCGCGCTCTTGATCAGGGGATCAACGTTGATTTGCAGCCAGGAGTCTGCCGTGGAGAGCGCACAGTCATGCGCATCATCGCAACCGTTCGGCACGATCCAAGAAAGATCGGGCAGGTTCCCATTCGCTAAGTCCGTGGCAAATTGGGTGAAAAGTACAAGGTTGGCGTTATTGATGTTCGTCATATACGCCAGCGGGTCGTGACGAGGGTAGTAGGTCCCGGTCATCTCCCGATAATCCTTCCACGTCCCTCCCACCAACTCCAGTTCGTGCGCGATGTTGTCGACCGAGACCGGGAAGCTGGAGGGCGTTTCGCTGTCGTTGTTCGTCAGGATATGTCCGGTCGTCAGCATGAAGTAGTTGCCGATCGAGGGATGCGTGTCGGCAACAGAGTTGGTCGCCAAGCCGTAGTGAGAGATCAGCGAATTCAGGTAGGGCATGCTGGAACTGCCCACCACGGAGGTGTAGCCGTGATTTTCTTCGACCACGATGAAAACATGCCCGAAATGAGGGAGCGAAGGGGCTTGAGCCCATGCGGGTGCGGACACCAAAACGAAACTCAGAAACAATACCAGGGAAAGTCGTCGCGATTGTTTCATCTTGACAGTCTCCAGTCCCGAAAAATATTGGCCCGAGTAGGTGAACACCCCGCGGCATTCTAGCATGCGCAGTCCGGCCGTGACAAAATGTCCCATTGGGGGTTCTCTGCAAAGTGCAGCGCGGGTAGCCGCAGAGAGGGCAGTCCTGACCGTGGCCAGTTCACGATGATGCACCCACAGCCGATAACGCACACCTCAGTTTTCAAAGGTCCGCGGCATTTGCGCTGACCCCGATGTCCTTGGTCGGCGCGGACGCCGTGTAGCAGGTCGGCGCTACCGGCTGTGGCTGCCAAACCTCGCCGGGGGTTGACCTCCCACTGCAGATCGGGTTGTAACCCGCTTCCGTCGGGAGTAGACTGGGCGCGTCAAATACAATCGTCCTTCTGAGCCCCAGGCGAAGGATTTGCCCGCGGGTGGGAGAATCAACGCCGGGTTTTGCCAGTATTCCCCCGAGAGCCTTCCCATGACCGAGTCGGATGACATCGTCGGACTTCCCTCCCCCAAATCTGAAATCGCCACCGGCCTGGCCCCGCCACCGGTCCCATCCCCTCCGGACGCGGAACCCCTCGACGCCTGGAAGAAAGTCCGCAAGCTGGCGCTTCGCCAGCTCGACCGCTTCATCTCGCTCGAGCCGAAGGTGCTGCGCGGCGACGACCGGGATGCGATTCATGACCTGCGCGTGGCGAGCCGGCGTCTGCAACAGGTCCTCGACCTGCTTTATCCGCCGCCTCGTCCCGCGGAAATCCGCAAGCTGCGCCGCAAGATCCGCCGCTCCCGGCGCGCGCTGGGCGAGGTCCGCAACTGCGACGTGCAGCTTCAGCACGTGGAGCGAATCCTGGCCCGGAAGCGCGCCGCCCGCCGCCAGACCTGGGAGGCCGTGAGGCACTATCTTCGGCAGCGGCGAGCGGAGAGCTTCGACAAAGCGATGCGCAAGCTCAGCAAAATCAACCTGGCCATTTTCTACGTGCATCTTAAGGATCACCTGACTCCGAACGGGACCGGCCTCCACGCGCACGGCAGCGATCCGGTGTGCGTCGGGAAAGCCGTTGCCGCCTGCAACAAGGGCATCCCGGTTAGCCGATCAGCACGCATCATCGACGCGGTTCTGCCTGCCGCGGGTCAGCGGCGCGGATGGCGGCGG
>JAIQGB010000224.1 GCA_020072905.1 Terriglobia bacterium
TGAGCTCCTCGCTCGGCTTGTGACCTTCGCGGAGAGCGATAAATGCCTTGATGATCTGCCCGCGCACCGGATCGGGTTTCCCGATCACGCCCGCTTCGGCCACCGCCGGGTGCTCCACCAAACAACTCTCCACTTCAAACGGCCCGATGTTCTCGCCCGCGGTGATGATGAGGTCGTCAATCCGCCCCTGGAACCAGAAGTATCCGTCGGGGTCGCGATAGGCGCTGTCGCCGGTGACGTACCAGCCGGGGATGCGGAAGTAGGTTTGGTAGCGCTCTGGCTGCTTCCAGATGGTCTGCATCATCCCGGGCCAGCCGGGCTTGATGACAAGATTTCCCAGCGTGTTGTCGGGAAGTTCCTTCCCGTTGTCGTCCACGATGCTCGCCGTCACGCCGGGCACGGGCCGCCCCATCGAGCCAGGGCGGATGGTCATCGTGGCGTAGTTTGAAATCAGGATGTGTCCGGTTTCCGTCATCCACCAGTTGTCGTGGATGCGGCGTCCGTAAACCTTCCATCCCCACCACACGACTTCGGGATTCAGCGGCTCGCCCACGCTGAGAACGTGCCGGAGGCTGGAAAGGTCGTACTTCTTTACGACCTCATCGCCCGCGGCCAGGAGCATCCGGAACGCCGTCGGCGCGCTGTACCAGATATTCACCCGAAACCGCTCGATGGTGTGGTACCAGTCGTCGGCGCCGAAGCGGCCGCCGCGGATCAGGTTTGTCGCCCCATTGAGCCAGGGCGAGAAGATGCCGTAAGAAGTTCCCGTCACCCAACCCGGGTCCGCCGTGCACCAATAGATGTCGTCCTCTTGCATGTCCAGCACCGAGCGGCCGGTCATCAGGTGCCCGAGCATCGCGCGCTGGATGTGCAAAACGCCTTTGGGCTTGCCTGTCGAGCCCGACGTGTAGTGCATGATGAGTGGGTCTTCGAGCGTGAGCCACTCGATTTCGGTCTTCTCCTCGGCCGCCTCCATCATCGCCTCAAAGCTGTGCTGGCCCTGCGGGAGGCCGCTCGACGCCGCGCCCACCAGAATGATGTGCTTCAGGGCCGGGAGGTCCGCCTGTGACACGCGGTCGAGCATCGAGGGCATGGTGATAAGCGCGACGGCCCCAGCGTCCGCCATGCGGTCGCGCACGGCCTCTTGCATGAAGGCCTCGAACAGCGGGCTGGGAATCGCGCCGATCTTCAGGATGCCAAGGATGGAAATGTAAAGCTCGGGCCGGCGCGGCATGAAGACGAAAACCCGGTCGCCCTTCTTCACGCCGATTTTCCGCAAGGCGTTGGCGAAGCGGTTGCTTTGGAGCGACAAGTCTTCGAAGGTGAAGCGCGAGGTCCGTTCCTTGTCGGTGTAAATCAGCGCCAGCTTGTTCCGGCGGCCGCGGGTCAGTTGGCGATCGATGGCTTCGTGCGCCATGTTCACCTTCCCCGTCTTCGCCCAGTCGAATTCCTTGTGGACGTCCTCCCAGCGGAAGCCGGCTCGCGCCGTTTCGTAATCCCTCAGATGGTGACTCTCCGGGGCGTCCACGGGCTTCAGGACGTTATTCACCTCTGCCAGCTTTTTGTCCGTCATAATGTTCGATCCCCTCAGGATGTGATTGCGCCCCGTAAGCTTCGTCGAGCAACTCGATCACGTGCAGCACGCGCCGCTGATTATCCGTCCGCGCCACCCCGGCGCGGAGCTGCAGCAGGCACCCGGGATTCGCCGTGAGGATCAGGTCCGCTCCGGTCTCGTCAATGCGCTGCATTTTGGCGGCAAGCAACCGTTCCGCCAGGTCGTTGTGGACCACGTTGTAGACGCCGGCGCTGCCGCAGCAGATCTCCGCCTCCTTCAACTCGACAAGCTCCAGCCCGGGGATAGCCGCAAGCAGCCGCCGCGGCGCGCTGCGAATGCGCTGCGCGTGGCCCAGGTGGCACGGATCCTGATAAGTGGCCCGCAGTTTCATTACTGCAAAGTCGCGGTTGAAGTCAATCCCCGCCAGAAATTCCGTAACGTCCTTGAGGCGCGCACTGAACGCCTTGGCAGATTCATAGAAATCGTGATCCTTTTCCTCAAACAAGAGCGGGTATTCTTTCAGCACCGAGCCGCAACCGGCGGCGTTGGAAATAATGGCGTCGTACCCGTCGGCGAGAAAGGTCCGGATATTGCGTTTCGCCAGCTCCCGCGCCAAGTCCCGCATCCCCGCATGAACGTGCAGCGCGCCGCAGCAGCCCTGGTCCTCCGGGATCACCACGTCACAACCATTGCGCGCCAGCACGCGCCCGGTCGCCTCATTCAGTTTGGCATAACAAAGGTTGGCCATGCACCCGGCGAGGAAAGCCACACGGTAGCGTCGGGGGCCGACGGCTGGGACGACGGTCCCGAGCCGTTCATAGAAGAAGGGTTTCTCCATGCGCGGCGCCAGACGCGCCACGTCGGCGAGACGCCCGGGAAAGAGCTTGAGAATCCCCGAAGCGAGCACCGCGCGCTCCAGCCCCGAACGCTGGTAAAGCCGCAGGAATCTTCCCACCCACTCCAGGCGCCGCCGATGCGGCAGAAGGTCTTCGTAAAAGAGCCTGCGCAGCAGACTCGCGAGCGGCGGACGCTTGTAGTACTGCGCGATCTGCCCCCGCGCCACTTCCACGAGGCGCCCGTATTCCACGCCCGAGGGGCAAGCCGTTTCGCAGGCGCGGCAATCCAGGCAGAGATCGATGTGACGGACGAAACTCTCACTGAGTGGGAGTCTTCCCCGCTCCACCTGAATCATCTGGTAGATGCGCCCCCGCGGCGAATCCATCTCCACGCCCAGTTCGCGATAGGTTGGGCAACTGTTCAGACACAGGCCGCAGCGAATACATTTTGAGTAGAAATCAAACGTCGGCGCTTCGCCCGGCCCGTAGCCGCTGCGAGAAGCGGGCCCCGTACGCTCACTCACCAAAGCATTCGTGCCTTCCGATTGGACGCTCATCTCTTTTTGCGTAGCCAACGCGGAGCGAAGATACGCCATGCAGTCATGGCTATGCTCGGCCGAGAAACCGCCCGGGCGACAGAGTCCCCTTGGGATCCCACGTTTCCTTGACCTTCTTCATCACCGCAAAATCGTCGCCGGGGCTTCCCCATGCATCCACGCGGTCCTTGATGTCCCAATGGCAGCGCTCGACGATGAGCACGCCTCCGAGGCTCTCCGCGGCACCGCGCAGCCTGCGGATCAGCCCCAAGACCGCAGGAGTGGCGGCCTCAGACAGAAGGCAGAAATGCAGGACGCCAACACCCAACTGGGCAAAGCCCGCCAACAGGGCCTTATCGTTTTCGGCTTCCTGCTCGGCCCGGCTCAAGAGTTCCTCACTCGCGGCATCAGGAAGGAGAGCCCGGAGAATCACCACGCCCGGGCTCCGTCCGGGCAACCAACTCTGCAAATCGGAAATCCCCGTCCAGACATTTTCCGCATCGGCGGACGCCAAGCGCTGGAGCGGGGCCCCGGCAGCTTTCGCCAAGCCCTCCAGCTCGCCATGGCACCGCTCCAACACGCGCGGCGATCCGGCCATTTCCAGCCAGATTTCCGGCTCCTTTACCGGCCGCTCCAGCGGAGTTCCCGCCAAGGTCAGTTCGGCCGCACTCGGATTCAACAGAACCATGCGCAGCGGCGTCAGAGGCGAATGCAGGATTCTGCGCCGCAGGTCGCGCGCGATGCTGAGAGTTCCCGTCGGCATGACGAACGTCTCGCGTCCGGCGGGCAGCGGGAAAAGCTTGAAGCTCGTCTCGACGATCACTCCCAACGTGCCGTAAGACCCGATGAGGAGCTTCGCGATGTCGTAGCCCGCCACGTTCTTGACCACGCGCCCGCCGGCCTTCACCACCTTGCCTTCGACGGTGGCAATCTTCATTCCCAGCACCATATCGCGCGGCGCGCCGTAATAAAGGCGCAGAGGCCCCGTCGCGTTCGTCGCCACAATGCCACCCAGGCTGGCGCGCGCGCCGCCCGGCGGATCGAGCGGCAACCACAAACCCTGGCGGCCGACGAAGTGCTGAAAATCTCCGAACTTCATTCCCGGCTCGACAGTCACCGTCAGGTCATCGGGCTCATAGTGCCAGACGCGATTCATGTCTTTCAGCGAGAGCGCCACATCGTAGCGCCGCGGAGGATTGCCCGTTCCAAGCTTGGTGCCGTTTCGGCAGGGGATGACCGCCAGTCCGAGCTCGGCGGCACAGCGAAGCACTGCGGTGACATCCGCCGCGGAGGCCGGGTAAACAACGCACTGCGGCGCCTTGCCGTCCACGCTCAGGGCCGAGCAGGCTGCCGGCTCCGACACGACATGGGAGGCCCCGACGATGGCGACGAACTCGCGCTGCATCGTTTCCACCGCGGTGTTCACAGAACGCCCCCCGTGCTGATTTGCACGCGGATTTCGCCGCACATCTTCGTGGTAGGAAGCAGTTTGGCCGGGTTCAGCGTCCCGCGCGGATTAAACACGGCCTTGAGCTTCTGCATCATCTCCAGATCGTCAGCGGAAAAGATCAGCGGCATCAAATCGCGTTTCTCGATGCCGACGCCGTGCTCGCCGGTCAGCGAGCCTCCCATCTCCACACACTTGGCCATGATTTCTCCAGCGGCTTTCGTCACGCGCACGGTCTGGTCCTTATCGCGCGCGTCGAACATCAGGAGCGGATGCAGGTTTCCGTCCCCGGCGTGGAAGATGTTCCCAATGCGCAATTGGTATTTCTGGCCTACCTGCCCGATAAACCCGAGCATCTCCGGCAGGCGCGTGCGCGGGATGACGCCGTCCTGCACGTAGTAGTTGGGGCTGATGCGCCCCAGCGCCCCAAAAGCGTTCTTGCGGCCGCGCCACAGCAGGTCGCGTTCTTCGGCCGATTTCGCGCGGCGCACCTCGCGCGCATGGTTCTCCTGGCAGATCGCTTCGATTTGGTCGGCATCGTCTTCTACCGTCTCGCGCAGGCCTTCGACCTCGATGAGCAAGACGGCGGCCGAATCCATCGGAAAGCCGGCGTGGAATGCCGCCTCGACGGCGCGCAGCGTGAAGCCGTCCATCATTTCGAGCGCCGCCGGCGTAATGCGCCGCGCCGTGATGGCGGCCACCGTGCGCGGAGCATCGAGAACGTCGTCATAGATGGCGAGCAGCGTCTTAACCGCCTCCGGCTTGCGGGAGAGTCGCGCGGTAATCTCCGTGACGATGCCCAGCGTGCCTTCCGAACCGACGACGAAGCCCGTCAAATCGTATCCGGGCCGGTCCCAAAAACGGGCGCCGGTATGAATGATCTCGCCGTCGGGCAAGACCACTTCCAGACCCAAGATGTGGTTGGTGGTCACACCGTAGGCCAGGGTGTGAGGGCCGCCGGCGTTCTCGGCAACATTCCCGCCGATCGTACAAGCTTTCTGGCTGGAGGGGTCGGGAGCGAAATAGCAGCCCTGGTCGCCGACGGCCAGGGTGAGGTCCATGTTCACCACGCCCGGCTGAACACGCGCGCGAAGGTTCTCGATGTCGATTTCGATGATCCTCTTCATGCGCGCGAAGCCAATGACGATGCCGCCTTCCATCGCCACCGAACCGCCGCTCAGACCCGTCCCCGCGCCGCGCGCAACGACGGGAACTCCCTCGCGGGCCGCGAGCTTGACGATGCCGACGACGTGCTCGGTCGTGGAGGGCAACACGACGGCTTCCGGAGGAGCCGTCACCGAGAGCCCGTCGTATTCATAGAGCATCACGTCTTCCGTCCGCCAGAGGACGGCGTCCGGACCTAGCAGGCGGGTTAATTCGCGCACCAGCGGGCGAGGCTTCATGAACCCTTCAGTCGAGTGCCGCGGGAGAAATGCCGGCGTCCACGCGGTCGGAGCGTAATGCCATGATTCTATGATCCGTGTTTTGCCGGCCTCCGAAGTATATCGGACGGTTGAAGCGAGCGTCAACGCGAGACGCGAGCATTTCCGTCAGAAAGACTTCGGCGGACCCGCAGGGCGTAAGGGCGCAAATCATGGAACTCTCGAAGCGCCTCATCCGTATTCCCGGAGTGAGGCGGGAAAGGGCTTCTCGCGTCATTAACAATGTGGTCTGAGAAGAGTCTGCGTTCAGTGGCTCTTGACAATTGAGGGTCGAGCGGCAGAATCATCGCGCGGGGCAGGACAGAAAAGATGAAGGAGAGGCTACCGAGTTTGCCCTGCCCCTCGTCTAAGTGACGAAGGGCTAGGAAGTGTCAAAAAGGGGTTAAACGGGACTCCGTCGCTAATGGTTTGGCGGCCAGGGCGGCGAAAGTCCCCGGGGAAAAGAAGCGCGCGCGTATGGTGCGCCCCTTTTCATTTAACCCCGGGCGAATTCTAAGCACAGTCGGGCTCAGGGCGCAAGCGAAAGATTCACAAGAGGTTGGGGTGATTTCTCTTAGAGGCCTACTAACCGTGTGGCCGGTTACCCTTCGGGGAACCGTAGATCAACTAGGGGAGATGGAAACTATGAAGCATCACAGGCACCTCAAGGTTCTAGTCCTCGGCTCGGCCGTCCTGTTGCTGGCGGCCGTCAACGTATTTGCGAAGAACGCCAAGACCTTTAATTTGGCCTACGCGGGCCTTCTGGGGAGTGCTCGACTCGAACCGGGGCACTATCAAATTGCGTGGGAAGCCCACAGCCCCCAGGTGACGGTCACGGTGGCGAAAAACGGCAAGGATATCGTCGCCACGGCACAAGGCAAAATGGTCGAGCGGAGCACCAAATACCAGACAAACATGGTGGTCTACGACACCAAGCCGGACGGGACGCAGGTCATTTCGGAACTGCGGATAGGCGGGACGAACAAGGCCATCGTCTTCGACGAATGACCTCGTAGGCCACAACGAGAAACGAAGCCTGACTGAGGAGAGGGCGCCCTGGCCTCCCACGCGGCCAGCGGTGTCCTCCTCAGAAAGCTGCGGGGCGAGTTCGTGCCGCTTGCTGTTCGTTTCGGTTTCGGTGGGCAGAAACTGCGGCAGAAGGTAAAATGCTCGCCGCATGATTCCGATCCCGCTTCATGACCATATCCGCCGGCAGACGTTCTGGCTTTTCACGCTACTGCTGATCATTGCCAACGTTCTGGCCTTCATGTTCGAGCTCACCACGGGCCCCAATATTGACCGGCTGGTCTTTTATTTCGGCCTTATCCCCATTCGCTATACGAATCCTCATCTTGTCGCCGAGGCGGGAGTCCCGGGCCTGCTCGTTCCCATTTTCACCTCCATGTTTCTGCACGGCGGGTGGCTCCACCTGCTCGGCAACATGCTTTTCCTGTTCGTTTTCGGACGGAGTATCGAAGACCGCTTCGGCCACCTGAAGTTCCTGTTCATCTACTTTCTTGGCTGCCTGGGCGGCGCCTTGCTTCATACCTTCCTCAACGCCGGCTCGCGGATCCCCACGATCGGAGCGAG
>JAIQGB010000225.1 GCA_020072905.1 Terriglobia bacterium
AAAGCCCAGTGCAGCACGAACGCTAGAATCACGCCGATGACGAAGAGAACGTTGACCTGCAGCGCAGATTGCGCCTGCGGGGAGCTTGCCCAATCTCCGAGGTGAATAGCCGGCAAAGTCGGAGCCTTGGGTTGCATTACGTCCGGTCTTTGGGGCCCAGGCTCGGGGCGGGGTGTTTTTCGGGCTCCGGGGCAGGCATGTGGCAGGTGCCGTCGAAGTAGCCGCCCGGCTCGACGAATAGCTTAGCTGTGTAGACGTCGCCCAGGACGACCCCGGCCTTCTTGATCTCCAGCGAGTCCGCGGCACGCACCGAGCCTTTCACCTTGCCGGCGATGGAGAGCGGGGTAGCAGAGTAGCGCAGAGTGTCGTTTTCAAGAGACTCTGCGGCTTGTAACCTGGCGCAGGGATGGGTGCGGGCGAGGGGGCGCACAACGCGCTGGCATGTCCCGCTTGCGCCGCGTGGTCTTATCGGACTCTCTCTTCTTCACCACCTGCCGGTTGCTCCGGCGGCGGGCGAGGCTTGGGGAAGAGAGAACCGCAGAGTCCGTAAAAACCGAACTCTGCGCTAATCGCTGCTGATCCCAAGGCGCGATTGCGAAGAAGGAGCAGAGCCGCAGAGTTACAAACCAACCGTGCGCTACCCTGATACCCGTTGAGCCGTTCCCCCCCTCAAACCGCCGCCCAACAAGAGGGCGAAAAATCCATCGCGTCCGCGGCAAACATGCATGTAGAATCGGGGGTGCGATAGCCGGTGAAAACCCCTGTCACCCCGGCTGGGGAATTTTCGACCAGAGTTCGAGGGCCATCCTCCGGCGGCAGGGGGAACTGAGCCAGGCACGCACGGCCCGGTGTTGAACCCGACAGGCGGCTCGATCCTGCTGATGGCGGCCGGCGGCCATGGCAGGCCACATCTCCTATGGCCAGATTCCTGATCACGGACCCCGCGGGGCAGAACCAGATTTTCGAAATTACCGCCACGACGGTGAACATCGGCCGCGCCGAATCGAATGACCTGGTGCTCAACCATCCCAGTGTCAGCCGCCATCATGCCCGACTGGCGGTGCTGCCGGGCGATACCACCCTGATCAATGATCTCGGCAGCTTGAACGGAACGTTCGTGAACGGCCAGCAGGTTCACGAGCACCTGTTGACCGACCAAGACAAGATCTACCTCGGCATGTACGAACTGAAGTACGACCTGGCGAAGGGCGAAGCGATCCATGTGGAGACCGGCTCGCGTATCGCCGCAGAGGTCAGCACCCATCTCGTGACCCCGGAAAATCTCTCCACGGCCTTGCGGGCGCAAGTCGAAGAAGGGGCGCCGCCCGGGGAGGCCGTGTACGACCAACTCCGCAACCTGGAGAAGGAAAACAAACTGCTCAAGCTGCTCCTAGGCGTGGGCAAGACGCTCTCCTCCGTGCTGACGAAGGAAGAAGTGATGCAGCGCGTGATGGAATTGGTGTTCCAAATGGAGAACGTCGAGCGCGGTTTCGTGATGCTGAGCGACCCCAAGAAGGGGTTCAAGCCCGCCGTGCTGCTTTACAAGGACGAGCGACTGAAGCGCGAGGCGCGCGGTGTGGTGCTGAGCAAGACGCTCATCGAGCGCGTCACCACCGAACGCCTTCCTCTCCTCATTCACGACGTCGCCGGGGATGAGCGGTTCTCGGCGAGTGAGAGCCTGCGCATGTCCGGCATTCGCTCCGCGATGTGCGCGCCGCTCATTTACAAGGACAAGGTCTTCGGCCTGTTCTACGTGGATTGCCTCACCAAGCCCTACGCCTTCTCCAAAGAGGAGCTGAGCATCTTCTCGGTGGTCGCCGCCGAAGCCGCCATCAGTTTTGACAACGCGCAGTCCCACGAGGAGCTGGCCCTGCGCGTCGTCGAGCGCAAAGCCCTCGAGCGGTTCCTCAGCTCCGCCATCGTGGAGAGGATCCTGGCCAGTCCGGACCAGATCCATCTGGGGGGCGAAAACCAGGAGGCCACCATTCTGTTCTCCGACATCCGCGGCTTCACGCGCATGGCGGAGAAGATGGAACCTCAGAAGGTGGTCGAGCTCCTCAACGAGTACTTCACGGAGATGACGGACCTCATCTTCGAAAACGGCGGGACGTTGGATAAATACCTCGGCGACGGCATCATGGCCGTGTTCGGCGCTCCAATCGCCCGGCCGGATGACGCCCTGCGCTCGGCCAAGACCGCCACGGAGATGCAGCGCGCCATGGTGCGGCTGAACGAGGACTGGCAGGCCCGCGGCCAGCCCGCCATGCAGGCTGGGATCGGCATCAATACGGGGCCGGTGACCGCGGGCAACATCGGCTCCACGAAGCGTATGGACTACACGGTGATCGGTGATGCCGTCAATCTCGCCTCGCGGCTGTGTGCCAAAGCGGCGGGGGGTCAGATCGTGGTCTCCGAGTCGAGCTACCGCCTCCTGGCCGGCGAGATGCCTGCCCGCAAGTTGGACCCGATGCTCGTCAAGGGCAAAGCCGCGCCCGTGGAGGTCTACGAAATCGTTTGGGAGGAAAGCTCCTCCCCGCCCGCCGAGGTGGACGCGGCCATCTGATTTCGAACCGTGCGCGGCGGCGCCGACATTCCAACACCCATGGCGTCCTCAGCAGCCAATCTCCCCAGCCCGGCCCGATGGATGCTGGCCCTGTGCCTCGTGACCGGATTCTGGATCGCGCCGTCATTCGCTCCCGCCGCGCAGAAAGACCAGAAGGGGGAAATCGAGCTCCCTTCGGAACTGCGCGGAGCCAAGATCTATCGCTTTCCGGAAGAAACCAAACCCGGTGTGCCAGCCCCAGACCCCGTTATTTACAGGAGTTTTTCCTTTGACGGCATCAACCTCGAACGGCTGGCGCTCAAACTCTCGCTCAGCATCCGGCCGGTGGACCGCGCGGCCACGGTCCGCAAGATCTATTTTCAGGACATCCGCGCCAACGGCGTCCCAGTCCACCTCGAAACTTTCGACCAGGAATTCAAGCTCTCCAAGAAGGAACCGGCGGATTTGCCGGCGCCGCTCCAATGCACCATCGTCTTTGCGGAAGTCGAATCACTCAAACCCATCCAAGAGATCGTGAATCAGGATAAGATCCGAATCACGGGGCAGAGCTTTATCGAAGTCAAATTGAATCCCCTCGAGAAGCTCGCCCTGCGGACGAAGCGCGTCGTTCTGCCGGTCAATGTCAACCAGGAAGTTCCTCTGCAGATGTTTTCCGGCAACCCCCTTCTGCGAATGGCCGCTTTGAAGGTCCTCGACACACTCGCCGATCCATCGAGCAGCGCGGCGATCGCACTCGCCAAGGAACACCTGGCGCGAATCACCCAGGACCGCACGCTCGACTCGCAAGCGCGCCAGTCCCTCTTCCTGATTCACAGTGAGTACGTTCTGCGCGACCCGCAGAGCGGCGCCAGCGAGAAATTCGGACAGTCCGGGACGGGGTTTGTCATCAGCGCGGAGGGCAAACTCCTGACCGCCAAGCGCGTTCTCGAGCCGTGGAAGTTCGATCCCCAGATCGTTCTCCTGATGACCCGCGATCACCTGGAACTCGACGCGAAGACCATCCGCCTCATCGCCTGGCCTGCCGACGCGACGGTGCTGGCAGCGGACGGCAGCGCGGAGCCGCAATCCGCCTTCGACTCCGAAAAACAGACCCTCCGCGTGCTGGCGACGGCACCGGACCGCATGGAGAATCTGGACTACCAGGACCCGGACTCCGGAGAGAAGACGGAACTCCGTCTCGACGCGGGAGGTGAGAACGACGTCGCCGTGCTCCAACTCACCGGTGAGAGTTTCCAGCCCTTAACACCGGCGGCCCCCGGTGAGGAGCTTCCACCCGACGCCAAGACCGCTCTCTACAGCTTTCCCTACGGTCTCAGCCGGCCGCAGGCAGTGCCGAGCCTTTTCTGGGTGAAGGCGAATGTCGAAGGAAATGCGCTCAGCATTGACCGCGCGCTCAATCCGGGAGAATCGGGCGCGCCTCTCCTCACGCCGGAAGGTAAAGTCGTGGGCCTTTGCAGCGACGCGAGGGCGTGCGTGCCCATCGCGGTGGCCAGCAAACTGATCCCCTGATGCCCCTGTCTCGCCATTCCCGCCACCTGTCCCTGCTCATTCTGCTGGGAACTATGCTCACCGGCGTCTTGCCTGGAAGCGCGGGAGCCCAAGAGGAAGCGGCGAAGACGCTCGGCGAAACTCTCGCCCGGACCGGTGTCTTCTTCCGCGCGGATGCGCCTTACGTGCTGCGCAACGCCGCGGACCCCTACCTGCCGGTCTATCTCGAAATCATCAACGGCGTCGAGGGGACCGGGCGCAGCGTGCTGAAGAGAGCGGCACCGTATATCCACCGCGACCCGCTGAAGCTGGAAGGTGTCAACATCTACGCCAAGCCACCGGGCCGGCAGCGGGATTTCGCCTCACAGCCCTTGCTTCTCGGAGAGAGCCGGGAGTTTTCCCTTGACGCCCGAACCAACGGCGAGCCGCTTCTGGTCGAAACGCGGCTGAAAAAGATCCTGCAGGTTCCGCTGTCGCTGCTGGGGGACTACCTCCGCAAAAACTTCCTGGGGGGCGCGCCGGACGTCGTTGACTTGTGGGTGGCGTTTCGCGTGACGGGCTGGCCGAGTCAGGATACGTATCTGCGCGTGCGCCTGAATGCGCCACCGCTGCCGCGCCTTCCCAACTGGTACCGCGGGGATATGCACTATCACACCGCCTACACGGACAATCCCGCGGAGCGCGGCCACCCGCTCCCCGTCACCAAGCAGGCGGCGATCCAAACGGGACTCGACTGGGTTGTTCTCGCCGATCATTCCACCGAACTCGATCCGGAACGCTATGCCGAAGCGTTGCGTGAGGTTGCGGCGCTGCGCGATGGGCAATTCATGTTCATTCGTGGCGAGGAATTGACGTTGGTCTCGGCGAAGGAAGGCCTGCTGGGCACGGTGCATCTTGTGGCGCTCCCCCCGCCCGACGACCCGGACCGGGGCGTCGCCCAGGCCGACTCCGATTCCCTCCTGATGACAGGCGATGGGTCCCTGGCATCTCCCGCCATGCCCCTCAAAGAAGCGCTTGCCGATATCAATGCCGCGGGGGCGTTCGCCTACGCCGCGCACCCCTTCGATCCGATCAGCCCGCTGCTGCGCGGCGGAAGCTGGGATCTCGATCTCGATTTCCTGGCGGCGGGCGGGAAGCAGCTTCAACCGGGTTTGGTCGGCCTGGAACCTTGGAACCGCGCCACGCGAGTTACGGCGGACGACGCACACGATCCCTACTGCCTTCGCAGGGACGCCGACCCAAACGCCTGCTTCCGGCCCGACGCGGACGCCGACCAGTACGCACGCCTGGAGCGGGGAATTGAACTCGGCTGGCGGCCGCTGCTGCTGAAAGGACTCGCCGCCGCTGAGCCTGGCGCGACCGCTCCCGCGTTCAAAGCGTTTCTGGCCGCGAGCTCCGACGCGCACGGCGATTTCAATTATGAGGCCACGATGGACGCGGTGGATTTCTCCAAGCCCTCGCGGGGCATCAGCGGCTATGCCGAGGACAACGCGCTGGGGAAGATCGCGACGGTTGTCCACTGCCCTGCCGGCATGGGGCGACGCGGCGAGAACGTTCTGCGGGCACTGCGCGAGGGCCACAGCATAGCGAGTAACGGGCCGCTGTTGATCGCCGGCTTTGACACAAACTCCAACTCCAGCCTGGACGACCCGGAAGACGTTGTGGTGGGCGGCGAGATTTCCGCCCGCCCCGAGGGCTTTCCGCCTCTGCAGCTTCAGTGGTCAAGCAGCAAGGAATTCGGGCCCTTCACCTCGATCCGATTGATCGTGGGCAGCGCGAAGGGCGAATCTTCCCCGGTAGAAGTGCCGCTCCCGGCCGGCATGGAATTCGCCAGTGCCGGCCTTCATCCCGTGGACCTTCGTCCTTACCTCCAGGACGGGGCGGGTTCGTGGATGTATGTCCGTCTGGAAGCCCGGACTCGAAATGGCGCCGGAGAGGAATTTCGCTGTTATACTAACCCGGTTTGGGTGCGCAGCCGAGAACAGTAGTCACAGCCTTCCGCCCAGTCCACAGATTAAGGACACCGCCATGGCCAACGAGGCAAGCGAACAAGGAACCATTCGATACACGCGCTGTCCCGCGTGCGGAGCGCCGAATCCTGCCACCTCCGCCGCGTGCGCGCGCTGCGGCAAGCCCATGCCGGGAAAACCGGCCCAGGCAGCGGCGCCTCCTTCGGCTGCCACACCAGCGTCAGTAACCTGTCCGCGCTGCCGCAAGACTCTGCCCGCAGGCAGCAGGTTCTGCGGATTCTGCGGGGCTCCGCTCAGCGCGCCTCCGCCGGCGGTTTCCAAGCCCCCCGACCAGCAGCAAGCGCCCACGCATCCTCTGCAGGCGGTCCAAGCAAAGATGTCGCGGCCCTTTCCCAAGCCCGTGGCCCCTGCTCCATTGCCTCCACCGCCCCCCCGGCCCGCGGTCGCCAAGCTGCCAGCGCCTGTTCCCCCTCCGACTCCCAAGGCTGCACCACCGCCGCCGCCCCCACCCCCTCCGTCTGCCTCGCCCCTGCCCGTCGAGGAACCGCCCGTCGGCGAAGGGACTCAGATGTTCAGGGGCCTGCATGCGCCGACGATCGAGGCCAGCCTCGTTGAGATCAAGCAGGACGGTTCGACCGGGAAATCCATCCGCATCACCAGAGAAACCGTCATCGGCCGCAGCGATTGCGACATCATTTACAGCTCCGACATGCTGCTTTCGCCCCGCCACGCAGCACTCGCCCTGCGCGGAGAGAGGCTTCATCTTCGCGACCTAGGCAGCCAGAACGGCACCTTCCTCAAGCAGCGGCAAGACACCGATCTCGCACCCGGCGATGTCTTTCTGATTGGCCGCGAGCTCTTCCGGTTCAACGTCGAGGCGGGCGAAGACAACCCGGCGGCGACCGAAGGGACCCGCATGATGATGGGAATGCCGAGTCTCGAGCCTGCCCCTGTCTCCGCCAAGCTGGAACGGATCCAGCTGAACGGTAGCCTGATCGAAACGTTCAAGCTGGAGAAGCCCGAGACTACGCTCGGCCGCACCAAGGGAGATCTGGTTTTCAAGAACGATCCCTACATGTCGGGGACCCACGCCCGCATCCTGGCCCAACCCGGACGCTTCATCCTGCAGGACCTGAAGAGCCGAAACGGCGTCTATCGGCGCCTCCGCACGGAGGTTGAACTTCAGAACGGCGACGAGTTCTTCCTGGGTGAGCAGATCTTCCGCGTTGCCCTAAAGATCAGCTGACAGAGGCGGGAAAAGGCTCAGGGCTTGGGAACCTGCACGCCCCTTTGTTCCAACTGCTTCTGGAGCAGCGGCGCGCGCATCAATTCCTGCGGCGCTCTGATTGAGCGCGTCCATGCGCTTCTGAAGTTCCTCAGCCTGCGTGAGGGCGGTCCCCATCATCTGCTTCTGCATCAGCAGCCGGAGGCTCGCCAGTTCTTGGCTGTTCTTGTCAACTTGCGAGGCCACCCAGAAATTGGAGAGTATGGCAATGATGACCAGGGCCATCACGAAGAAGAGCAGGTTTCGAAGCGCGGAGATTCCACTGTCCATGGCAACTCCTTCCATTCATGTTCGCTCAATTACGCGACGTCTTTGCGTTTCATCAGCAGCAGGACGGCCAGCATCATGACCAGCAGGTGCACGGTCAGGATGCCCAGGTAAGGGCCCTGGTCTTTCCAGTAGTTCGAGGGCAAGGGAAAAGCCCCGGAAGCGCTGAAAGCCTCGGCGGGGGCTTCCAGCCCGCGCTCGAGCTTTTCGATGTCATCGGGGTGCATGGTGATTGAAACCGTGTTGATGATTTTGTAGGCGTAATCCTGGATGGAGTGGCGACCATGGATACAAAGATCGGAGAGCGCTTCCAAGCCCCAGCGTGAAACCGCCAGCAGGGAGAGCCAGCGAACCGGCGTGGGCATCCCCGCCACGGGCTGGGGCGTGTACTTATGGAAGGCCGCTTCGACTTGGGGTGAAGGAGCCAGGGCCGCGGCGACTTGATGTGCGGCTTCCCCTTGTTGGGCGACGCCCTCCGCCGCTTCGGCCCCCGTCTTTTCCGCTGTAGCCGGAGCCCCGGGCGTTGCCGACGGACCGGCGACCGCAGCCTGTGGCTTCATCATTCCCGCCGCTTTGGCCTTCGCTTCCGGTTGAGCGAACATCTTCCCTTCGAAGAGTTGCTCCACGGTAATGGGGATCAGGGTTTGAATGGGCCGGACCGGAAGGAAGAGTCCGGAAAGCAACAATTCGGGGATCAGCACCAGCGGGAACAGGGTGAGCGCCTTCTCCGGCGTGGTTACCAGGCTCGAAATCACCAATCCGATCAGCGTGCCGTTGAGGGCCACCAGAAACATGATCGCGATCGCGCCCAAAAGGTCGTTCGGGCCCAGGGCCAGCGCATGGCCCACAAAAAGCAGAATCACGACGACGGAGACGCACTGCACCAGCGCCACAAAGGCCAGCACGGCAAGCTTGGAGAAGACATAGGAAGGTATTTTGAGCCCCGTCTGCCGCTCGCGGCGGTAAATTGTCTGTTCGTCTACGATCTCGCGCACGGCGTTCGAACACCCGAACCAGAGGGCCGCAAACATGGCCATGAAAATCGTCTGAATCTGGTTCGGCTCACCGGCCATCAGCCCCACGAGCAACGCCACCAGCGGCGCCTGCAAGAAAAGCAGGATGGTTTGTCCGCGGTCACCAAACTTCAGCTCCCAATTGCGCCTCACCAGCACTTGGAACTGGTGAAGGCTGAAACCTTTTTCTTTCGCCGCGGGCGCCTCAGCAGCGGCGGATGGCCTGGCCGAGGGGGCGGCGGGCTTGAGCGGCTCGGCGATCTGCTCCTTGAATAGGGTTGATTCCTCGAAGCGCTTCTTGAGTTCCTGCGCGTAGGAGTCGGTGTTGTTATCCGTCAGGTCGTCGTAGACATCCGCGGGCACGCTGGCCTTGAAGTAATCCAGGAATTTGTTCCCCGGACCGTAGAACGCCAGCCGCCCCTGGACCAGAACCACGACCTTGTCCAGGACGCCGAAGGACGCCAGCAAGTGCGTGGTGATGATGATCGTCGAGCCCTGATTGGCAAGCTGC
>JAIQGB010000226.1 GCA_020072905.1 Terriglobia bacterium
GGCTCTCCTCGTGAACAACCGCCGGAATGCCCACGCGCGTCTGCTCCACGAGATACTTCTGAATCGCGTTGGTGAACTCGGCGGCGTCGCGCGGGCCTTTCTGCTCGCCAGCGCGCGTGATCTCACCGATCCCGTCCTTCAGAACGTCTCGGGCTTTCTCGGGGGAGAATTTTCCCTGTGCGTCGATGATGCGGTTCTTGCCCTGCCAGAGCGCGTGCGTCTGTGCCACTTTCTCTTCAAGGGTCATCCGGCTGAGCAGGTCGGCGACGCGCTGCTCGACCGGCAGATTCGGATGGCGATAGGCGGGCGTTGCGGACTGGGCATGCGACTGCCTCAGATTGAGTGCCCCAAATCCGAGGGCAAGCACGGCGAGTATGGCGGTCACGTTGAGACGACGGCCTGGCATGGTAGTAGCTCCTCCTCGATGACCAGCAAGACTGGATTGCCGCGCAAGCGCCCGGGCTCACGCAACCGCCGCGTATTCTCTCTCCGCAAGCTCCGAAGTGGTAGTCAAAACTCAGGTCATTCTCGCCCCACGCGAAGGGAAAGTCCTTATGTTGGCACGAGTAACTTGAGGGGATACTGCCGCATGGCCGGGCCAGGGGAGAGAGATGGCTCGGTCAAAAAAAGAACGGCCAGCCCGGTTGGACTGGCCGAGAAAGTCATAGGATTGCAGGGTGTTACTTCTTGACGCTCCCGAGGCTGCTGCCTACGCCGGTCACAAAATCCCAGCCAACCTGCGGACTGAAGCTGCCCGCCTTGCTGCCAGAGGTGATATCGCGGAAGTTCGCCGGATAGCAGCCAACGGTGGCATAGCAGGCGTAAATCGAGCTGAGCTCGTCGTCGGTGTTCGTGTATTGGCTCCCTGCCCAATTCACGATGCCCGCAAGCGACGGCGAGGAGACGCTCGTCCCTCCAAACACCATCCATCCGGACAATCCCTGACAACGCGTGCTGTCATACACGGCCACGCCCGTGGAGGGGTTGGCATCGAAGGAGAAGTCTGGAACGCCTCGGTGGCTCCCCACGACCGCAGTGATGACGGCCTGGTAGCCGGGTATGGGTTCGTAGGGACTGGGCCCGCCCCCGCTGCCGCTCCAGGTGGTCTCGTTGGTGAAGAGATGCTGGCTGTTACGGTTGACCGAGGTACCGCCGGCGCAAACCACGTGGGGAGAAGTGCAGGGGTAGATGGTTTTGCCTCCCGTGTCTCCGCTGGCCGCGAAGTAAACAACGTCATTTGAGCCAAACACGGTGCTGTCGGTGCTCGTCTCGCCGGACGATTCGCTCCCGCCCCAGCTCATGGAGATTTGTTCGACCCCCACAATGCCCGCGGCATACTCGACGGCGTTGTACAGATCGGAATTGCGGTTCGACAACGCTTCCACCAGGACAATCTGGGCATAGGGTGCCATGGCGTGCGCCCACTCGATATCCAGTGCCGCTTCCTGCGCCCAACCGCAGTTCGCTGCCGGAGTTCCGAAGGGAGTCACTTTCGTGAAGCAGGGACCGCCGCCGCAATTCTGGCTCTCCTTCGTGTCGTAAGGCAGGCCGAATTGCTTTGAGAACGTGACGAAATCACTCGCGGCGCTTGGGTAATCGTAGGCGTCCACGATAGCGATAATGCCCGACCCGCCATCGGGATTGGGCGCACTCGCGGGGCTATATGGGCAGCCAGCGGAAAAGAGCGTCGCCCCCCAAGTCTGGTAGACGCAGGCGAGGGAGACTGGTGTCTCACCGGCAGGGCTGCTCCCTTTGCCGCCCGGCCCCTTCTCAGGTCGATAGAGGATCAGGTGGTTCGTGTGCATCTTCTTCCCGATGTCCTGCGGGTGCTCGACCGTCGAGTCGGGGACGATCACAACGGCATGGTCCGCTCCCTGGCTCTGAGCCTTCACCAGTCCCACACTGGCGAACATACACAAAACGACTTGCAGCGCGAGGATCTTGTTCCGCATGGCACGTCTCTCCTTGAGATGTTCTAGCTAGGTTGAGTTTCTCGAAAGGCACTAGCATCCATGAGTATACCCGTATCCGCCGGACGCATCAAGGGACACGCCATGGTACTTTCGTGCTATGCGGGACTTTTCGCTCAACCGTGCGTGTTCTCAGCCAGTCCCCGCCCAAATTGTCCGTGACGCCGACCCGAAACCCGCTATAATCTTGGGTCTTCCCACGGGAACTAATCGATAGCCCGCATCGAGTGCGCCGTTCAGCCAAGCTCTGGGAGCGAGGGAGCGGAGACAAACCCGACCCATGCCAGACGCCAACGCGGAGAACACACTAAGGGTTCAGGGTCTTGTCATGGTCTATCCTGCCCGACGGCGTCAGCAACCTGTGCGCGCCGTTAATGGCATGAGCTTTGCCGTGTGCCGGGGCGAGATCTTCGGCCTTCTTGGGCCCAATGGAGCGGGCAAGACGACGATTCTGAAAATCCTGACAACACTCCTTACGCCGACCAGCGGGCGGGCGGAGGTGCTTGGGCACGACGTGGTCGCCGAGCCGCTGGCGGTGCGCCGCGCCATTTCCATCGTCTTGCAGGAGACGGCGGTCGAATTATTCCTCAGCGTGCGCGACAACCTGGTGACCTACGGCAGGTTCCACGGCCTCGACCATGCGGAGGCTCAGCGCCGCGCCGGACAAACCATCGAGAAGTTCTTCCTGAGTGAATACGCCGGGCAGAAAGCGCAGGATCTGAGCGGCGGCCTGCGCCGGCGTGTTCAAGTGGCCAAGATGTTCATAGTCCCGACGCCCGTGATGTTTCTTGACGAGTTCTCGACCGGCATGGACCCCATCCTCAAGCGCACGGTGATGGGTTACCTGCGTGAGGAGGCGGCAAGCGGCCGCACCATCGTCCTGACCACGCAGGTGATGAGCGAGGCCGAGGAGCTCTGCGACGATATCCTGATCATGCACAGGGGCCGCTCCATCGCCCAGGGCGACTTGAACAAACTCAAGCTGCTCGCCAGGGACGTCTACGACGTCACGCTCACCTTCGAGACCATCCCACCCGGTTTGGGCGGGGAGCTGGAAGCCCTGAAACCGCAACGCCTGCAGATCGACCACGGCACCGTCGAAATGACCTTGAAGGCGCAAGAGCGCGAGGTGCTCGAGACCATCGCCGGCCTTGCGGCCCGCGCGCGGCTTCTGCACGTGGAAGTCTCCGGAGCGAGCCTGGAAGATATCTTTGTGGAGCTGACGAAGGAAACGTAGAGACACTCCGCCGGAACGTCTCGGCAGACGTCCCACCGGGGCGTCTCCCCAAGGCGACAATCATGCACGGACTCGAAGCCATTCTCTATCGGGAAGCAAAGATCCGCTTCACCAATTTCGCCTGGCTGTTCTGGGACGCCTTCTACCCGTTGGGCAACCTGTTGGTCTTCGGCGTGGGGATCAATCACGCGCTCGGCTCGCCGCTGCACGACCCAAACATCAGCTACAACGATTTCTTCCTGGGTGGAGTGCTGGCGATGGCGACGTTTGGCATCGCGGCCAACACGGCCTGGGGTTTCTTCCTGGACCGCGATAACGGCATCTTTCTCGAGATGCTCACCTACCCGCTCAGCCGGGCGCAATACCTGGGCGGCAAGGTTTCCTTCAACATTTTGTTGGCCATCGTGCAAGCCGCCATTACGGTCGGCATGTCTGCGCTTCTCCTCGGCGTCAAAGTGAAGCCGGCTCTGCTGCCACTGCTCCTCGGTGGCGTCATCCTGGGGACGGCGGGCTGGTTCTTCTTCTTCGCCATCTTCGCGCTGCGCATCCGCCGCAACGACATCTTCAATACCGTCACTTCCATGTTCTATTTTTTCTTCCTCTTCGCCAGCTCGATGTTCTACCCGCTCGATCCCCTGCCCCGGTGGTTTCGCAGCGCGGCGCTCTGCAACCCGGTGACGTGGGAAGTGGATTTGTTGCGCTATGGATCGATCGGTCTAGGGACGGAACACTTGGTGACGGAAGCGCTGGCCTTGGTGGGATTCACTCTGGTGGCGTTCTATTTGGGCGTGCGCACCCTGAACCGCGCCTCGTCGTAGCACACCGCGCCATACCTCAAGGCGCCTTCGCGCCGTAGCCCAACCCCAGTTGCCAGTAGAGAAAGATCAGCCCGTCGGTCGTCTCATCGATCTGCTTGGTCAGGGAGCGCCCGCCCGAGTGGCCGCCCGTGGTGTCGTAGCGCAGCAGCACGGGATGGTCAGAGCCGGTCGCCCACTGCATCATCGCGGTCATCTTGCGCGCGTGGAGCGGGTCAACCCGCGTATCCGAATCGCCGGTCAAGAAGATGACAGCCGGATACTTTGTGCCACGCTTCACGTGTTGGTAGGGCGAATAGGCGTCGAGATATTTGAACTGCGCGGGATCCTCGGCGGAACCGTATTCGGGGACCCAGAAGCGCGCCACCAGGAACTTGTCGAAGCGCAACATATCGAGCAAGGGGTAAGCGCAAATGGCCGCGCGGAAGAGGTCCGGCCGCTGGGTGATTACGGCTCCCACCAGCAGACCTCCGTTGCTGCCTCCTTCGATCGCGATTTTGGAGGGCTGGGTGTAGCGGCTCTGGACGAGCCACTCCGCCGCGCCAATAAAGTCGTCGAAGACGTTCTGCTTCTTACCGAGCATGCCGGCTTTGTGCCACTCTTCACCGAATTCGCCGCCGCCCCGCAGATTCACCTCCGCAAACACGCCGCCCTGCTCTGCCCAGGTCACCGCGGTCGCGGAAAACCAGGGAGTGCTGCTGATATTGAAGCCGCCATACCCGGTCATGAGGACGGGATTCGAACCCTCGAGCTTCAGCCCCTTGCGGTACACAAGGAACATCGGCACACGCGTTTTGTCCTTCGACTCGAACCAGACTTGCTTCACTCCGAACTGGCTGCTGTCGACAGGTACTTTCTGCCGGGCCCAGACCCCCTCGGCCTTGGTGGCGAGGTCGAGGCGATAGATCGTATAGGGGATGTGGTAGGAGCCGTAGGCCAGGAAAGCTTCCGGGCTCGACCAGCGCCCTCGGATTCCGGCGGTTGTCCCGAGACCCGGTAGCGGGATATCGCGCAGGTGAGTGCCGTCGGGGGCATAGGCTGCCACGCGCGACGTCACGTTCTGGATGTAGCTGATGAGCAGCTCACCGCCGACAGGGTAGAAGCTGTCGATGACCGCGTCACTTTCGGGAATCAGCTCGCGCCAGTGGTCGCGGCTGAGCTCTCTCGTAAGATCGACGCCGAAGATGCGGTTCCGTGCGGCTTGCCAGTTGGTGAGCAGATAGAGCGTGTGCCCGGCCACCTCTCCCGTAAAGCGCGCGTCGAGGTCCTTGACCACGGTCTGAATTGGGCCGCCCTTCGCAACGTCTTGGACGTAAACCTCCACCTTGTCGGCCGACGAGCCATATTCGACCTCGATTTCGAGGAAGCGGCCGTCCTCCGAAAGATGGAGCTCTATCAGCTTCTCCGGCCCGTATCCCTCGCCGAAAATCAGCTTGTCATTCGAAGGGTCCGTCTCCATCGCGTGATAGAAAACCCGCGGGCCGACATCGTTTTTGAACCGAACGTAGTAGACCCCCTTCCCGTCGGGCCGGAGGTCAACGCTGAAGTAATCCGCTTTGGGAAAGACATCCGGAATGTCCTTGCGCGCATTCACATCAAAAAAATGAATCTCCTCCTCGTCCTGCCCACCCCGCCTGAGGCCGTAGGCAAGAAGCGAACCGTCTTCGGAAACGTCCCAGAGATTGACGCTCGTCGTGTGGTCCGGGCTCAAAGGGTGAGGGTCAATGAGCACCTGGTCCTTGCCGCTTTCTCCTTGGCGCATGTAGATCACAAAGAGGTCCTGATTGGCGCCGCGGCGCGCGAAGAAATATCGCCCGTGTCGTTCCCGCGGGAGCGTCAGCGTGTCCACTCTCAACAGTTCCGTGAGACGACGGCGCAGTGCCTCGCGACCCGGGATTTTGCTGAGCAGCGACTCGGTATAGCGATTCTGCGCCTCGATCCAGGCCTGCGTCTCCGGGCTCTTGCGATCCTCGAGCCAGCGATAGGGGTCGGCTATCGTCACGCCGTGGATGACCTCCTTCACGTCATCACGGCGGGATTCCGGCGGCTTCATGCCTGTCTGCGCGGCAGCTTGCAGGCTCAGCGCATAGACGATCGCCACGACAGCGCCCAACCAAACACGACGTCGAAACCGCGGGAATATTTCAAAAGGATTCATGATTTCACTCCCTCAATGGCCCGGAAGAGGTTACAGCCCTGCGCCGGACAAGTATATCCTGCAAATCAGCTTGATTTCGGCCACTGATTCGCCAAGAATCCCGTCAACCGGGTTCTCCAGGCAGAACCATGCGCAGAGTTTTCAGCAGCGGTCGCCGCTTTTTCGCCCGAACAGGAGATTACTGGCTGGCGGCGTCACTGGCCGCGCTTGCTGTCTACTTTTTCAGCGGCTACTTCACTCCTGTCCGTTTCGACCGCGAGCGAATCGAAGTCGAGCTTCACAAGGGACGAATTCAGGTCCGCGGCCTTTACCATTACACGAACTCCTCAGCCCTTCCCGCTGTTTTGACGCTCCAAGTACCCTTCCCGGTTGACCGCCATCATCCCGAGCCCGATTGGTATGGCCTCTGTGAATCCACTGCGGAAGGCCACGCACTCACCAGCCTGGCTCCCGTTTCGCGCGCCGGCCAGGTGTATTTCCGGCTTCTCTTCCGCCCGCGGGAGTCGAAATGGGTTCGGTTGGATTACGGGCAACGCGCGCAGATCACCGAGGGACGCTATCTCCTCACCACCGCGCGAGCCTGGCGGCGTCCGATCGGGCAGGCTCATTACATTCTCCGCTTGGCGCCGGGCCTTGAGCTGGCTGCTTCCAACTATGCAGTCGAGCCCGAGCCCTGGCCACGTGAAGGACGGGCTTTCACATTTTCGAAGACCCATTTCTTTCCTGATCAAGATTGGGTTTTCTCCTGGGCCGAGCCGCCAAGGCAGACCGCGAGCGCGCGGAGGGTGCAGCCATGAAAAGGAAGATCAGGGTCGCGGCGTGGCTGGGCTGGTTTGTCCTGGCCGGCGCGCTGCCCGCTTATGCCAACAATCCGCCCGCGCCGGACGGCATGCTCTCCATCATTCTGATCTTCCCCGTCGCCATCCTAGGCTTCCGACTCGCCGGCGCCCAACTCACCAGCAAAGAAATGAAGTAGCGTCCCGTCAGGATCATATACCTGGCGCTTTGCACGCTTGCCACATTCGCCGGCACGGTCGTGGGAGGCCGCAGTTCCCGCTGCGTATTTCTCGTGGG
>JAIQGB010000227.1 GCA_020072905.1 Terriglobia bacterium
CGAGTACCGGCTGGTCCAGGGACGCCCATCGCCCGTGCTGGGACCGTGGAAAACACAGATCGACGGGCTGTGGGACGAGAGCCAGAAGATGCCGCGCAAGCAGCGCTACACGGCCCGTAAGATATACGAGGAGTTGCAGAAGCAGGGCTACGCAGGCAGTGAAGTCACCGTTAGCCGATATGTCGGTCGCAAGCGCCAGGTCAGCCGAGCCAAGCAGGTGTTTCTGCCGTTGGAGTTCGACCCAGGCGAAGATGCCCAGGTGGACTGGGGCGAGGCCGTGGTCGAGATGGCCGGCGAGCGGGTTGCGGTGCAGATGTTCATCTTGCGGCTGAATTACTCGCATGCCCGCTTTGTGATGGCCTTCCCGTTTCAGAAGCAGGAGGCGTTCTTCGAGGGGCACATCCAGGCGTTCCGTTTCCTCGAGGCGGTGCCGAAACGGATCACGTACGACAACCTGAAGACGGCGATCTTTCGCATCCTGAGCGGGCGGAACCGGACCGAGCAGGTGGCTTTTGTGGCGCCCACGGAGCTCCTGGCCCGGCAGCACGCGGAGAGCGCCGCCCGGCTGAAGGTAGGAAAGCCAGCGGCCCACCACTTCCGCGTGCGCCTCGCGCGGCAATAAGTCCAGCAGATGCCAGCCGAGGATGACGGTGAGGGAACCTTGTGGGATCTTGGGAAACTGTGCCAGGAGTTCCGACACGCGGAATACCGGAACTTTGCCGCTGCGGTCCCAGAGCCGCGCCTCATTCTTCATGGCCGGCGTAACCAAGTCGGCGACGTGGACCTTGGCCCTGCGGCGCAACAGCACATCAACCGTAGCCTGGAAAACCGGGCCGCAATCGAGAATCTGAGGATTGGGAACGTCAGAAAGGTATTTCCACAGCCACTCCAGGGCGGGACTCGTGGCCGTGGGTGCAGAGCCGCTGCCCGTGGTCCGGGTTGAGCCTTGTTGGCGTGCGGTCAGGGGCATCACCAAGCGCTCGGCTGAGCCGAGCCAACTCCTCTGGAATTCCTCACGAGCGGTGCCCCCAAAAATGAAGAATCCATTTGAGCGTTCCCGGCCAGGGCCCGAAGGAACGCCCCACGGTTACACGCTCGCCTTGAGCGCACCGGACTTCGTGGAGGGGCGTGCCGCGTCCTGATTCTGCTCGCGCTGGATGTCGATACTGCCCTTGAAGTAGGCGCCATCCTCGATAGCGACGGCGGCCGCCACCAAGTCGCCGACCACCTGGCCGGTCTTGCGGATCTCGACCTTTTCTCGGGCTGTGATATTTCCGGTCAACGCGCCGAGGACGATGACCTGCCGGGCGTGAACCTCGGCTTTCACCTCGCCGTGCGCGCCCACGGTCACGCAGTGATCGGGCAGGTTGACGGTGCCCTCGAGCTGACCCTCGACGAGCAGATCTTCCTTCCCCGAAATCTCCCCGTGCAACGCGATGGATTGTCCCAGGATGGTTTGATTCTGATTGACGCTCGGCATATCAAGATCCCTCGGTGTGGGTTCGGACAACTGGTCTGCCACCTTTGGTGGAACTGTCGGAACGGACTCGGGGCGGGGTTCCTCCCCGGTGTGAGGACGTGTTTTCTTGTCCCACCACATGCCCGATCCCTCTCCCATTTCGGAAGCCGCCGGGGACGTCCGTCGCCCTTTCCCCAAAGGCCTCGCGAACGGAAATCTTAGCGCGCAAGTCACGCGAGCGCAAGGACACGTTGAGGGAAAAATCTCGATCCCCATCCGCCAAGAACCGGGCGGCGAGGATCGGGGGCGCTTACCGGATGGGTGTTATAATCCCCTTATGCCCATCGATACGCGCTTGACGTACGAGGACTACTGCCTCCTGCCCAACGACGGGAAGCGCTACGAGATCATCGACGGAGAACTCTACGTGACCCCCTCCCCCCGACGTGCGCACCAGAAAGTGGTCGGCAACCTCTTCTACTACCTCACCGACTTCGCCAAAGAAAACCAGCTAGGCGAAGTTTACATCGCGCCATTTGACGTGGTGTTTTCTCGCTACGACGTAGTGGAGCCGGACGTCCTCTATGTCTCATCAGCACGACGTTCGGTCATCACCGAGAAAAACGTTCAAGGCGCGCCGGACCTGGCTGTGGAGGTCCTGTCCGAAAGCACGGCGGACATCGACCGCACCGCGAAACTCAAGCTCTATGCGCGGTTCGGTGTGCAAGAATACTGGATTATCGACCCTGAGGAGTGTTCGGCCAAGATTTATCGCCGGAGTCAGGAAGGCCTCGAACATGCTGCCACGTTACATGCCAATGATTCGCTAACTTCGCCGCTCTTTCCAAGCTTCAGTCTGCCGCTCCAAAAGCTCACCGAATAGCTCCCTCAATCAAGCGTGGAACGGATTCGCCTCAGCGCATATCAGTCTCATTGCGCTTCGTAGACGGTTCTGCCGCCCACGATCGTCATTACGATACGTGCGTCCCGAATCTTTTCAGGAGGGATGCTAAAAAGGTCGTCCGAGAGGACTACCAGGTCAGCCAGCTTTCCCGGCGCGATCGTCCCCTTCTCCTTTTCTTCGAAGGCCGCGTAGGCGCCGCCGGTCGTGTAGGCGTGCAACGCCTCCTCCGCGCTCAGCCGTTCTTCCGGAAACCAGCCCTGCGGATGCTTGCCGTCGAGAGTGGCCCGCGTGACTGCGGCGTAGACGCCCAATAGTGGATCCAGGGGGGCCACGGGCCAGTCGGAGCCGAAGGCGAGCGGCGCGCCGGCCTTCAGCATGGAACGCCAGGCGTAACTCGTGCGCGACCGCCGGGCGCCCAGGCGCTTCTCCGCCCAGCGGCCGTCGTCGATGGCGTGATAGGGCTGCATCGAGGCAATCACCCCGAGCCCCGCAAAGTGCGCGAAATCTTCCGGGCGCACGTGCTGGGCGTGTTCGATGCGGAAGCGAAAGGACGCCGCCTTGTCACCACCCACCCGCGCGTAAAGGTCGAGCATCTCGGCGACGGCGCGGTCGCCGATGGCGTGAACGCAAGACTGGATTTGCGCCTGGCTGGCGCTGCGGACCAAAGCCTCCATTTTGGAGGGCGGGTCCATCAGCCCCATGGGCAGTCCGCGGTTGCCGGGTTCGTCGTCAAAGGGCTCGAACATCCACGCCGTTCCCGAGCCCAGCGAGCCATCGGCGAAACCTTTCACGGCGCCGAGCTTGACGAAGTCGCTGCCCATGCCTTCGGAAATTCCGGCGTCGGCCAGACGCTCCCAGCGGGCTATGGGAATGATTTCGTAGAGGCGCACCGTCAGCCGACCTTCGCGCTCGGCGCGGCGGGCGAGCTGAATCTCGTCCGCAAAGCTCCCGGTCGCCGAATCCTCGTCCGTCGTGATGTTGTGGACCGAAGTAACGCCCACACGCGCCGCCTCACCCAGGGCGGCGCGGAAGGCTTCTTCCATCTCCGCCTCCGTGGGCTTGGGCACAACACGCCCGACGAGGTCGATGGCGCCGTCCTTCAACACCCCGGTGGGCTCGCCGGATTTCGCCTCGCGCACGATGACGCCGTCGGCGGGCTCCTTGGAGTCGCGAGTCACGCCGGCGAGTCGAAGGGCCAGCGAGTTCGCCAGCGCCGCATGGCCGTCGTAGCGGCTGAGCAACACGGGATGGTTTGGGGTCACCGGATCGATCTGCCATCGGGTGGGAAGTTCGGCCGAGGGCCAGGCCTGCTCATCCCATCTCCCGCCGAGCATCCACCGACCGGGAGCGAGTGACCTGGCTTTGTCCGCGATCCGGCGCACGAATTCCTCTTCACTCCGAGCATCCTTCAAATCGACCGCGAGGAGCTGAAAACCGCCCTCAACGAAGTGAGCGTGGCTGTCAATGAACCCCGGCACCACCAAGCGGCCACGCAAGTGAATCACCTTGGTGTAGGTGCCGATGTAGCCGTGCACCTGAGCGTCCGTACCGACCTCCAAAATGCGCCCGGCAGCGATTGCTACCGCTTGAGCAAAGCGGCCACTGCCTGACGCCCCCTGTGCGTCCTCGCCGGTCCAGACCTTTCCACCCAGCAGAACGACATCGGCGCCGCGCATCGCAACGCCGGCCTGCCGGCCCATTGCCTGCGATGAGGACTTTTGCTCGCTCCGCGGATTTTTGCCCGAGCTCATAAGAATTCCAGAAAGCATCAGCAGGACGATCAGCGTTGGGCGCAAGGATTCCCCCGGGCCGCGCATTATTCAGGATTTTTCGAGGGAAGGCAAACCGGAATTTCGCGCGGCACTGGACCGCCAACACAGGTCTAACGGGACTTGCGCGACTTGAGGAGCTTCTTGGTTTCTGCGGCGATCAGGTCGCCCAGGCGCGAAGTGGAGACGGCACGCTTCTTCCCCATCATGTCGGGGGTGCGCACGCCGCGCTTCAGGACCTTGGCGATGGCCGTCTCGATGGCCTCCGCCGCATTCTCCAGCCGGCAGGAATAGCGCAGCATGAGCGCCGCCGAGGCAATGGCGGCGACGGGATTGGCGCGGTTGCGCCCGGCAATGTCCGGCGCCGAGCCGTGAACGGGCTCGTAGAGCGCCGTGCGTTCGCCCAGGCTGGCCGAGGGCAAAAGGCCGATTGACCCGGTGAGCATGGCGGCTTCGTCACTCAGGATGTCGCCGAACAGGTTGTTCGTCAGCACCACGTCGAAGCTCGTCGGACGATCAATCAACTGCATGGCGCAACTGTCCACATAGAGGTGCTGCAACTCCACATCGGGATAGAGGCGCGCAATGCGGGTCACAACCTCCCGCCAGAGCCGCGAGCTCTCCAGGATGTTGGCTTTGTCGACGGAAGTCACCTTGCGCCGGCGCGTCCGGGCGAGCTGGAAGGCCCGATGGGCCACGCGCTCGACTTCGTGCTCCCGGTAGATTTCTGTGTTGATACCCATGCGCTCGCCGTTCTTGGCGAAGATCCCGCGCGGGTTGCCGAAGTAGATTCCTCCCAGCAGTTCGCGCACGATGACCAAGTCGGTGCCGCGTACGCGGTCGGGTTTGAGCGCCGAGAGATGGACCAGCGCGTCGAGTACCTTCGCCGGGCGAAGGTTCACATAGAGTTCTTGTCGTTGCCGCAGTTGCAGGAGGCCCTGCTCGGGACGCAACTCGGGCCGCTGGGTGTCCCACTGCGGACCACCCACCGCGCCCAGCAATATGGCATGTGAATTGTGGCAGACAGAAATGGTTTCGGCAGGTAGGGGAACGGCTGTCGCGTCAATCGCCGCTCCGCCGATCAGCCCCGTCTGAAACCGGAACATCGGTCCCAAGACTTCCTCGACGGCTTTCAGGACTTTGACGCCTTCGGCGGTGACTTCTGGCCCGATTCCATCTCCCGGTAGTACGGCGACTCTGAAAGTTCCCTGCATACCTTTACTTATGTATAGTTTAACGAAACGGCGGGGGAAAATGCAAGAATTCCTTGAGGTTGCAGCGTGGGTTGGAAATGATCCCCCGCCGACACGAGTAAGCCTTTGTTTTTCAGTAAGTTAGGGTAAGATTGGGGCTTGCCGAACGCGGTCTATCCTGTTGAAAAAACTGCATTTGGCGACGGACACGGCCTTGACAGCCCGGACCTGACGGCACTCGGTCAGCCCTAATAGCCGCCAGGAAAGAGTCGATCCACGATTTCATTTTCGTGAACTGACCCTCTCGTCGAGCCTGCCGATACGGCAACCCTCTTGAGTTCGTAAACCGCCTTATTGGCCGCCGTCAAGTAGGCGCGCGCAGCCGCTTCTACCACGTTGTGACTGGTGGACTTACCGGAGAATTCCCGACCCTCGAACCGCGCCCGTATGATTACTTCGGCCACTCCATCCGTTCCCGGTCCGACGGTGTGGACGGAGAAGTCCATTATCGTTCCCGGCACGCCCGTAATTCGGTCCACGGCCCGAAAGGCCGCGTCGCAGGGACCATCGGCGGTGGCGGAATCGTGGAAAACCTCGCCGTCCTTCTCGAGTTCCAGGGTCGCCGTCGCTCGCCCGTCGCTCGAAGAGACCGTTTGGAAAAGCTTCAGGGTGAACATCTCCGGAATATCTTTGAACCCCTCGCGGACGATGGCGATGAGGTCTTCGTCGTAAATGTTCTTCTTGCGGTCGGCCAACCGGCAAAACTGCACGTAGGCGCTCTCGAGTTCGGGCTTGTTGAGTTGATAGCCCAGGTCTTCGTAGCGTTTGGCGAGCGCGTGCCGGCCGGAATGCTTGCCCAGCACGATTTGGTTGGAGGCCATGCCGACGGTCTGCGGGGTGATGATTTCGTAAGTGATGGCGCTCTTCAGCACGCCGTCCTGGTGGATGCCCGCTTCATGCGCGAAGGCGTTGAGGCCCACGATGGCTTTGTTGCGCTGCACGGCCATTCCGGTCAGGCGTGTGAGCATCTGGCTCGAGGGGTAGAGTTCCTCCGACCGGATGGTTGTGAAGAGGGGCAGCACGTCACGCCGCACGTAGATCGCCATGCAGATTTCTTCCAGGGCGGCGTTCCCCGCCCTCTCGCCAATGCCGTTGATAGTGCACTCCACCTGCCGCGCGCCACCGCGGATGCCCGCCAGGGTGTTCGCCACAGCCAGGCCCAGATCGTCATGCGTGTGCGTGCTGAGGATCACGCGGTCCATGCCGGGCACGCCCGACTTGATGTCGGCGAACATCCGCTCGTATTCGGGCTCCATGCAGTAGCCAACGGTATCGGGCAGATTGAGTGTGGTCGCTCCTGCCTCCACCGCTACGTGGCAGCACTCGATGAGGTAGTTGCGGTCCGTGCGGCCCGCATCTTCGGGTGAGAACTCCACATCCTGGCAGTGCGACTTGGCGAGCCCGACGGCGAAACTGATCTGCTTCAGGATCTCCTCGCGCGTTTTGCGCAGCTTGTACTTCAGGTGAATGTCCGAGGTGGCCAGAAAGGTATGAATCCGCGGGCGTTCGGCCCCATCGAGAGCTTCCCAGGCACGCTTGATATCCAGCTCACTCGCCCGCGCCAGCGCCGCGACGATGGGCCGGCGGATCTCTGCGCCAATCGCCCGCACGGCGTCAAAATCGCCTTGCGAGGCGATCGGGAACCCTGCCTCGAGGATGTCCACGCCCAGTCGGTCGAGCTGGCGAGCCATCTCCAGCTTCTCCGCCAAGTTCATGCTGCAGCCTGGCGATTGCTCGCCGTCGCGCAGCGTCGTGTCGAAGATGAAGACCTTTTCAGGCATCGGACCCTCCAGAATTGAGTGGTCGGGTGATTGAGCGATTGAGTGAATTGTCTGGCCCGCAGCCGCCCC
>JAIQGB010000228.1 GCA_020072905.1 Terriglobia bacterium
CCTTCAGACGGACCTGCCAGGAACTCTTGGGGTCGGAGGCCACTGACATGTTCATGAAGGGCATGGTGAAGAACGAGTACGCGGTTCCGCACGGGCAGAACTCAACCAGCGCGTCGGGCTTGATGCTGAGTGCCGTATCGTAAATCGACTTGAAGAATCGGGGCAGCGCTTCCACCGCCTCCTCGGGCGCAGCGTGATGGTGGGCGGGGTTGTAACAGGGAGGCACGCCATTCATGTGTTGTCCATCGAGCTTCAAGCCGTCAAAGCCCCAATCCCGCATGGCCTTAGTGACGATGGCCGTGTGGTACTCCACCACCCCGGGAACGGCGGGACAGAGATACCAGTCGTTCCAGTAGGAAATCTTCTGCTTCGATCCATCGGCATTGAGCAGTAGATACTCCGGGTGCTCCCTGATCAGTTGCGTGTCCGGACCAACCGCCAAAGGCGCCCACCAGAGCTGAGCTTTGAAACCCTCGGCGTGAATCCGGTCCACCATCGCTTTGATGTCGCGGTCGCCACCGGGGAATTTCTCCGGGTTCAGGAACCAATCCCCCTCGGCGGTCTGCCATCCGTCATCCAGCGTGACCCAACGCAAGCCCAGCTTTTTCACGATCGGCAAGGCGTTGTAGACCTGCGCCGTTGTGAAGTTCCTGCCGAAACCCCAGGAGCACCAGATGGGATCGAAGGCGTCATCAGGCGCCGGTTTGAACACCACGCCTTGTTTGACCATCGCCCGCCGATACTCCGCCAGGCTTCGGAAGTAGTCGCCCTGATGAACGCTGACGAAAGTCCGAAACGTCTTGATCGTTTCTCCCGGCTTCAGTTCTCTATGCAATTTGAAATGCACGGCCACTGTCGCGTGCTCCTGGTCCGGCATGGCGACGGGAAGAGAGACCAGCTTGGGACTAAGCTCCACGTGACCCACGGCGATACCCACGTCTCTCCGCCAAACATCGACTGCCGGCGTTCCCCCTCCGTAATCGGTGTCGTTCATCCCCAGATAGTTTTCCTGATCGAAACCCATCTTCAACGGGAGCACCCAGTCCGGCCGCTTCTCGTAAGAACCGCTCTGGAACGACCAGAACGCCGGCTCGCCGCTGCCCTGCCCGGCCGAGATGGAGTAGCGCTGATTCGTCCAGCCGTCCATGGAAAGATTGGAGTCTCCGGTGTTTGTGTACTGCACTTCGAAAACGGCCATCTGCGGAAACTCGTCGTAGGTCGTCACGGCAACGATCTTCTTCAGTGACGGTGCGGCTCCGGTCAGGGTGACGCGCTGGCCGGCGCCCATCGCATCCCGGACGCTCCCGCGCTTCACGCCGCGCAGAGCGAAATCGCTGATTTCCTTTCCCGCGACTGTGACGGACTCCGAGGGCGCGAAGTCGCCGATCGCGGTTTCCCTGCCCTCGAATTTGGCCACCACACGACTGTGCAGCATTTCGTTGAACTCGATGCGGATATTCTTGCCATCCGCCTGGGGCCTCGGCGACGCGGAGGGGCTGGACCAACTCGCCAGCCACACCGCAAGCCCGACAACAAGCAGTTTCCATGATTTCATCAGCATGATGACCCTCTCTCCCATAGGCGATAACGATTTGCGGATTCCGGATGCGGCCTACTGCCGGCAGGGTCTGGTCTCAGCCTGGCGAACTGGTCCCCGAAATCCATCTTACCCGGAATTTCCATTATCGACTTCCAGCCCGACCGGTAATGTACGCCTGACCGCCACTGGAGGCAACTGTCCGTCGGGTTGGCAGTTCTCCGTGCTTCAACGGGCCACCCGAGGGGTCAGTTTTCCTTTCCCTGAGACTCCCAAGGCTCGAAACTTGCCCTCTTTCGACCGATACCTGCGACACTTTTCCCGCCTGCGCCTCCCTGGTTACTGAAATCCGCTCGGTCGGCGGCTCGCCTACCCCGCGCTGAAGTGGATAGGCCCGCAATCTTCGCCTGCCTGCGCCAACCTAAACACACTCACTTATCGGGTCGCAATCGGGCGGGTTTTCGGCACAGGGGTTCTAATCCCACGGGGAGATGAATCCCCATTGCACCAATAATGAATCAACAGGCCCATCTGCAATTCATTGCTGCCTGTTGTCCACCTCACTCCCCATAAGTCGCCCAGCATTTACCCATGGGAGTCTCGGGCTGGCTTGTCGGATTCAGACCGTAAAGCGAGCTTCCTGGAAGGCAAAACCGCTGCACATTGAAATCGGATCGTACTCCTGCCAACCTGGCATCAGTAACCAGCAATCGTCAAGCGGGCTCTACCAACCCGAGTTGAATTTTCGATTCCGTCTGGATTGCGGCCGCGCAAACTGATGTAAACTCTCTCAGGTCCGGCAGTACAAAATCTCGAGCGGGTCAGGACATCGCTCTATGGTTGGGAACAGCGTCGTTCCCCAACTTAGGCACTGCCGGTGAGGCGAGCAGCCTTGCCCGCGACATTGGCTCAACCCGGGGCCAGATCATTCTGTCGTCCCGGAGTGGGTGCCCTGACCAAATTCAATTGTTGGGACTTTCATGAACAAGAAAACCATCCGCCGCGAATTCCTGTCCTCCGCCGGTGCAATGTTTGCCGGAGGCTCTGCCTTGACCACGGCCGCAGTTGCCGCTTCCGGGCAGACCCCAGGGACACGCGGAGCGGGAAGAGCAGACCACGGACGCCTGCAGGAGGCCGGAGCGAGGCAGGCCAAGCTTGTCGAGGTTCTTCGCCAGCCGGTGCTGAAGAAGGAGCTGTTCAGAAGCCCCGTCATCATCCAAAGCGTCGAACTGCTGAGGTGGCAGAACAGCTATTTGTGTCGCGTCCGGTCGGCCGACGGCGGAGAGGGAATTTCGGTCGCGCACAGCGGCATGGACCGGCTCTACCCGATCTTCCTCCAGAACCTTCAGCCCTTCTTTTTGGGCAAGGATGCCCGCGAATTGGATCTGATCCTGGATAAGGTCTACGTCTATGATTTCAACTTTCGCTACAACGGAATCTCCCTCGGACTGCCGCTGGCCACCATCGAGTTCGCCATCCTCGACCTGCTCGGGCGGATGGCCGGCCGATCGCTCGGGAAGTTGATTGGTGAGATCCATAATCCGGAAGTTGCCGTTTACGTCGCGACCGAGTGGCGGGAACGCCCGCTGGAGGAAACTGTCGAACGGATCAAAAAGGCGGTGGGGGAATATGACGCCAAGGCCCTCAAGATCAAAGTGGGGTACCTGATGTTCATGACCACCGACATGCACGCCAAGGGTCCCGTGGGGAAAACCGAGCGCCTGATCCCATTGCTCCGTGAAATCTTCGGGAGCGACATGGCGCTCTACGCGGATGCGAATGGATATTACGATGTGAACGAGGCAATTCGAGTGGGGAAACTGCTGGAGGAGAACAAGTACGCCTATTTCGAAGAGCCCGTCATGTATGACGATTTTGAAGCCATCAAGCAGGTTGCCGACGCCCTAACCCTACCCATCGCGAACGGCGAACAGGACCACAGCTACGTCAACTTCCGCTGGCTTATCGCCAATGACGGCATCGAGATCGTGCAGCCGGACAGCTACTACTTCGGCGGGCTCATCCGATCCGTGAAGGTCGGGCGGATGGCGGCGGCGTTCGGAAAATCGATTGTCCCGCACATGTCGGGAGGTGGCTTGGGTTTTCTGTACAACAGTCACCTTGTGTCCGTGCTGCCCAATGCCGGCGCCCATCATGAGTTCAAAGGGCTGCAAACGGACGTGCCTTTCGAATGCAAAACCTCGCCGCTGAAGGTCGTGGGCGGGAAAATCAAGGTTCCCACCGGCCCCGGGCTGGGAGTGGATATTGATCCGGAATATATAAGAAAACACCGGCCGGTGACGGCGTAAACACGGATGCGAGAATGCTCCCTAGGGCCTATTCAACCAATCTGTCAGAATGAGGACACCTGTGCCTTCCCTGCCTCGTCGTGATTTCTTCAAAGCTAGTGCTGCCGGCTTCGCCGCCGTTGTCGCTGCCGCGCCATCCCCGTTCGCTTCGGTTCTCCAAGCGTCGGAACCCTCGGCCGTTCGCAAGTCCATCGGCATTCAGGTCGGTGCGGTCTCGTTCGTGGATGAGGGCGCGGAAAAAGTGCTGGACCTCCTGCAAGAGCGTGGGGCCATTGATACGGTTTACCTGGCCACGTTCACTTACGGCCGAGGATTGGCAGGGCGACAAATCCCAGGCCAACCGTTCCCCGACCACGGCTCTCCGGAATCTGACGAGAAGACGTTCCACGGCGGCAATTACGCCACGCCACACGCGGAGTTCTATCGCGACACAGTGCTAAAGCAAACCCGTGCTCCGGACCATGGCGACCTTGACATCCTCTCCGCCGTGCTGCCCGCCGCCAAAAAGCGGAAGATGCGCATCATCTGCTCGATTGAAGACGTGTTCCGGTCGGACGTGCCCGGCGTCAGGGAGGTCGCGGAGGTGGACCTCCAAGGTCGTCGTACGGGAACGCTCTGCCTTTGCCATCCCGACGTGCGCGCGTTCTGGACTGGGCTGGCTCGAGACCTCTGCAAGTCATACGACATTGACGGCGTCCTCTTCTTCAACGAGCGCAACGGGCCGCTGCTGAATGCGTTGGGAGCAAGCCACGCGCAGAGCATCGCGTCGTCACGGGTTACGTGTTTCTGCGGACATCACCAGCGGGCGGCGAGGGAGCGGGGCATTGACTTCGAGCGGGCCCGGCAGGGCTACCAAAAGCTCGATCAGTTCATCCAAGCCGCGCTCAAAGGCGAGCGCCCGAGCGACGGTTACTTCGCCGAGTTTTGGCGGTTGCTCGTCGAGTGGCCGGAGATCATCGCCTGGGACCGGCTGTTCGACGCCGCCAAGCACCAGGTGCTCGCCGAGGTCAACGCCACCGTGAAGCGCGTGCGGCCAAGCCTCCAGGTGGGCTTCCACATCGAGCACGTCAACTCGTTCAACCCGATCTTCCGCGCCACGCGCAGCTACGCCGAGCTCGCGACGAAGGCCGACTTTCTGAAGATCGTCGTCTATAACAACTGCGGCGGCGAACGGTACGCCAACTTCATTCGCAACGTCGGCTCGACGATCTTCCGCGACGTGCCGAAGGAGGAGTTGCTGCGGTTCAACAACCATCTGTTGAACTACGGCGAGGAAGCGAAACTCGACGATCTTGCCGCCGCCGGCCTCTCACCCGATTATATTTTCCGCGAAACCCGGCGCGCCCTCGCGGGCGTGCAGGGAAAGTGCAAGGTGCTTCCGGGAATTGACATTGGGATCCCGACCGGCGCACAGAGCCGCAAGGCCTCGCCCGAAGACACCTACGCCGCTGTGGCCGCCGCCCTGAAGGCCGGTGCGGACGGCCTGATCCTCTCGCGCAAGTATTCCGAGATGCGGCTGGCGAATCTGGAGGCAGCCGGTCGCGCCGCTCGCGATTTTCAGAAAGGCTGATTTGTCATGACGCGCCGAAACTTCTTGAAAGCGGGCGGCATGGCGGGAGCTGTTGTCGCCGTCAGTCAGTTCACTTGGCCGCGAGCTTATGCCGCCGAAGCTACCGCCGCAGCCTCATTCACGCCAAGCTGGGTGGACAAAGCCATGCGCTGGGCGCAGCTCACGCTCGTCGAAGACGACCCCGGCAAGTTCGACCTCCGGTTCTGGCTCGATTACTTCAAGCGCACGCGCTCCGACGCCGTGTGCCTCAGCGCCTGCGGTTGTGTGGCGTATTACCCGACGAACGTGCCCTTCCACCATCGCAGCGCGTGGCTTGGCGAACGCGACGTGTTTGGTGAACTCGTGGCCGGTTGCCGGAAGCTGGGTATGGTCGTGATTGCCCGCACCGATCCCCACTCGACCTACGACGATGTGCAGGCAGCGCACCCGGATTGGATCGCCATGGACGCGGCTGGGAAACCGCGACGGCATTGGGCTTCACCGGAGATGTGGGTGACGTGCGGGCTCGGCCCGCACAACTTCGAGTTTATGATGGAAGTGAAGCGGGAGATCATGTCACGCTACCGGGTGGACGCGATTTTCATCAACCGTTGGGATGGTTCCGGCTTGTGTTACTGCGAGCATTGCCGGAAGAATTTCCACGCCGCATCCGGCCACGAGCTTCCGCGAACAACCGACCCCCAGGACGCGCGGCGCGCGTACATTCTCTGGCACCAGCAGCGCCTCTTTGATCTGTGGCGCCTCTGGGATGCCGAGGTCCGCAAGATCAATCCCGACTCTTGCGCCCTTCCGAACACCGGCGGCGGCGCGACTAGTGCGCTCGACATGCAGCGGAGCGGAACTCGCTACTCGGAAGCGGCAGCCCTCCCATACCCACCAAGGCGGATGGGTGTAATGGCCACCTGACCCTCAGAATAAAGGCACGCCTCCAGCGCTGCGGCAGAGAAGTGCGGTTGGTACTTCCTGCCAACTCAGCTGGAGAGATTACCGCCCACTGGTGGTAGCAAGTCCAGTTTTACAGCTCCGAGCTGTGTGTGGGCGGCCCCGGGTTTTCTGTACCCCCCGGCGGTTGAATGATAAGCAATCTCGTGGGTTGCCGCTGTCCCGGAAGGGGTCTCAGCTCTTCGACAGGCCGGCAGAGTTTCCGCTCAATTCAGCAGAATTTTGAACACGCAGGCGAACGCGCCAGGTTTCTCTCGCGGCAAGATTATTCTAAGCCCCTCACTGTTGTGCTGCCAGGAGAGCTGTGCACCACTGCCCAGTAAAGAGATATTTGCAATCTCGCCCTTCGCAAGGAGCGCGTCGTTCGTGTTCAGTGACTTGATTACCATGTCGGCCGTATTCTGAGGCCAGTCGAGGGCGATGGCGTAAAGGGTCTTCCAGCGACTGGTGAAGCGGACGTCCTGCGCTGTGAAGTCTGGAGTCTTCTCCTCGCCGAACATGCCGGACTCGATCTCGGTGGGACCTTCTCCGAAAAGCTTCCACGGCCGTGTGCCATAAATCGCTTCGCCGTTCACAGTCAACCATTCACCGATAGCGAGCAGGCGCTCTACCACCGGCTCGGGAATCACTCCCTCCGCCGTGGGCGTGAGGTCGAGTAGGAAGCATCCATTCTTACTGACGATATCCACCAACTCGTCCACGATCCGGTCTGCAGATTTGTAACTCGGGCTCTGGACATGGCACCAGGAATTCCAATCAATGGCGTCGTCCGTCAGCCACTTGTAAGAAGCTAGCGTACCAAGCCTGCCGCGTTCGATATCGAGGATTCCCACGCCCCACGGCAAGTCCTTTTCCTTGTAGGTCACGC
>JAIQGB010000229.1 GCA_020072905.1 Terriglobia bacterium
GGTCAAGCCCGGCCAGGAAGTGGTGGCCTATTGCCAGATGGGCATGCGCGCCGCCGAGATCTATTTTGCCCTGCGGCTTCTGGGCTATCCCCGCGTGCGGCTCTACGACGGCTCGTGGGCGGAATGGAGCGCCAACCCTGCCCTGCCGGTTGAGAAATGAGACCCGGAGCGGCCCGGTCCTCCCCACCGGCCACTTTGAGCGTTGGCTGATGACCCTCTGAGCGGTCCCTTCCCAAGAAAATCCCCTGACGGCCCGGCCGCCCTTGCACTGCTTCGCGCGTCGTGCTATAAGAGCCGCAGGAATAGTCACAACCCGAGGGACAACCGAGCCCAAGAGAGTCGGGAGGTGTACCAATGCTTCCAGAGGGAAGGGTTTCTACGCATTTCTTATCCTACCGGGGAGCCTTCATCGCTCTCGCGGTGGCGACGGCGTGGTTCGTGCCGCTGCTGGCGGCGGATGGCCCGCGACAGCAGGGCAAGGCGCCTTCCGGCGGCGCACAAGCAGAGACTCCGAAATCGCGCGCCGCATCGAGCGATGCCAGTTTGAAGGCGAGAGTCCGGCTGGGGGAGAATTACGGCAAGCTGCCGCTCCGCTTCGAGCCGAACCAGGGGCAGACCGACAAGCATGTCCATTTCCTCTCCCGCGGGCCCGGGTATGCGCTCTTTCTGACCGGCGACGAAGCGGTGCTGGCGCTGCGGGCCGAAAGTCAAAAGGCAAAGGGCAAAGGGCAAAAGGAAGAGACCGCTCAGGGCCTTGGCTCGTTACTCGTCACTCGTCACTCCTCACTCGCGTCGGATGTCCTGCGCCTGAAGCTGGCGGGCGCGGATGCCAATGCCCAAGTTGTGGGGCTCGACGAGTTGCCGGGGAAGTCGAACTACTTTCGCGGCAACGATCCTAAGAAGTGGCGCACGAACGTGCCGAACTACGGCAAGGTCAAGTACGAGGACGTCTATCCCGGCGTTGACCTCGTCTATTACGGCAATCAGCGGCAGTTGGAATACGACTTCGTCGTGGCGCCGGGCGCCGACCCGCGAGCAATCCGCTTCGCGGTGGAAACTGGAAATTCCAAACTGGAAACTGGGAACTCGAAAATAGAAAATCGGCAATCGGCAATCAACAATCATCAATTGACAATCGATTCCCGGGGCGACCTGGTGATCTCGACCGACGGCGGCGAGGTGCGCTTCCATAAACCAACCGTCTATCAACCCAAGAGTTCTGCGGCTGCCGGCCATTCAGCATTCAGCATTCATAATTCAGAATTGCTCGACGGCCGCTACAGGCTTTTGGCTGGGAACCAAGTGGGCTTCGAAATCCCCTCCTTCGACAGAAACAAGCCGCTCGTCATCGACCCGGTGCTGAGCTACGCCACGTATCTTGGCGGAAGCGACTATGACTATGCTTACGGTGTCGCCGTGGATTCGTCGGGCAGCGCCTACGTCACCGGCACCACCATTTCTGCGGACTTCCCCACAGCTTCCCCGCTGTACGGAACTCGGAATGGCCTCAATAGCGATGCTTTCGTGACCAAAATGAGCGCCGACGGGAGTTCTCTCATCTACTCCACTTATCTCGGTGGAAGTCAAGTTGATCAAGCCAATGGGATCGCTGTGGATTCGGCGGGTAGCGCCTACCTCACCGGTTACACCTACTCGAATGACTTCCCGACGGCGAACCCGTTCCAGGGGTGGGGTGGGGGTATCGCGGGCTTGAACACCGATGCCTTCGTGAGCAAACTCAGCCCGCTCGGCGATGCCTTGGTCTATTCCAGCTACCTGGGAGGCACCGTCGACGAGAGTGGGTCCGGCATCGCCGTAGACTCGGTAGGGAGTGCCTATGTCGTCGGGTATACGACGTCAACAAATTTCCCCACCATGAATCCTATGCAAGGGTCCAACGGCGGCCTGGCAGATGCGTTTGTCACCAAGGTCCGGTTCGACGGCGGCGCCAAGCTCTACTCGACGTATCTGGGCGGGTCGGGCTTCGACTACGGCTACGCGATCGCCGTGGATTCTGGTGGGAATGTCTCCGTCACCGGGTCCACCTCTTCGACGGACTTTCCCACCCTGAATCCATTTCAAGATGCGAATGGCGGCACCACCAACAATGCATTTATCACCAAGCTGGATGGTGGAGGCGCGGCGGTCTACTCCACTTACCTCGGCGGCACCGGCCCCGACTACGGAACGGGCATCGCCGTGGACTCCGCGGGCAACGCCTATGTGACGGGGCTGGTGACCTCACTCAACTTTCCGGTGGTCAATTTCCTGCCGCTTGGCCCGGGCGGCGGCCAGGACATCTTCGTCTCCAAGATTGACGCCGCGGGGGCGGCCCAAGTTTACACGGCGATCCTGGGAGGGTCCGCCAGCGACGCCGCATCCGCGATCGCGGTGGATGCCAACGGCAGTGTCCACATCGCGGGCACTACCGGTTCGTCCGACTATCCGCTGGCCAGCCCCGTGCAGGACTCCCTGGGTGACGGCACGTGCGTCGGATCCTGCACCAACATCGTGGTCTCCAAAATCAATGCCGCGGGGAATGCTCTGATCTTTTCCAGCTATCTAGGGGGCACTGGCACCGATCGAGGAAACGGAATCTGGGTGGACCCGGGCCTGGTGAGCGGCGAGGCCTTCGTGGCAGGCTCGACTACCTCCACCAACTTCCCGGAGACGACCGGGGCCTTCCAAGAGACGTGCAATGCGGGCTCGGCGGCTTGCGCCGATGCGGTCGTGGCGAAGTTGTCCGGACTCCTGCTCCCGGTTGCCTACCTTAACCCCACCCGCCTCAATCTGGGCAGCGTGGGCGTGGGCTTCACGAGCTCGGCGCTGACGGTCACCCTGGAGAACCGCGGCGACGCGGCCCTTAGTATGTCGACCCCTGTAGCGGACGGGGATTTCGCAGTGGATTCGAATTCCACGACGTGCGGGGGCAGCGTGGCGGCCGGGGTAAGCTGCATAATCGGCGTCACGCTGACGCCGACCGCAACGGGCACGCGGTCAGGCTCGCTGACGATTACCGACAACGCCTATTTGAGCCCCCACGTCGTGAACCTCACCGGCACGGGACTTCCCGCGCCGGCGGTGTCGCTCTCCCCCCCTGTGCAATTATCGTTTCCTGATCAGGTGATTGGCACCTCCAGCGTCGTCAGCGATCTTGAGACCGTGACGCTGACAAACACCGGCACGGCGCCCTTGACAATCTCCAGCATTACCACGACGACCGCGGACTTTGCTATATCGTCTCCTAACACCCCCGGGGCGCCCGCCTGCCTATTGCTTGGTGGACCCTTGGGAGCAGGTGCGAGCTGCCGCATTCCAGTGGTTTTCATGCCGACGACGACTGGGGTCCTCGGCGGCTCACTGACGATCGCCGACGACGCGCCCCCCTCCGGCAGTCAGACCGTGGCGTTGCTGGGTCGGGGCCTCTCCGCTGGGGTGGTGAGTGGACTCCCGGCGAGCCTGGACTTCGGCACCCGACTCCTTGACTCCGCCAGCCCGCCGCAGACGGTGACGCTCACCAACACCGGGGCAGGTCCAATCGAGATTCTCGATATTTATACTACCGGTGATTTCTACGCCAGCACGACTTGTCCCACCAGCCCCGCCAGCTTGGCCGCGTTGGCCAGTTGCGAAATCAGCGTTGTCTTCATCCCCTCGTCGGCGGGAAGCCCGGGCGGAACCTTGGTCGTCGCAACCGATGCAGATGCGGGGGGCGCCCCTCACACCGTTTCACTCACCGGCACCGGGATTGCCGACGTCGTGAAGCTCTTTCCGCGCAACCTGCTGTTCGGCGAGCGGCCAATTGGCGACACCAGTCCGGCGAAGATGATCACGGTAACCAACACGGGGAGCACCCCGGTCACCCTCGCCCCTGTCGCGACCAGTGACTTCGCGCTTGTTGCCGACACCACCGCCCCCTGCGGCGCCAGCCTGGACGCGGGCGCCAGTTGCACGATCGACGTAACGTTCACGCCGACGGTGGACGGCCGGCGCGACGGGACGTTGACAATCACCACCGATGCCCTCGACAGTCCGGAGGTGGCGCGCCTAATCGGCGCGAGCGCCATCCGCGACATTCCGGGTTTCGAAGCCAATGTCCTGCCCCGCAACGACGATCAATCCACGGCGTTGATCCCCTTGCCCTTCACGGTCAACTTCTTTGGCAACTCGTACTCGGGCCTCTACGTCAACAATAATGGCAACGTGACGTTCGACTCTGCGCTGTCCACCTACACGCCCTTTGACTTGACCAGCACGAATCGGGTCATCATCGCCCCGTTCTTTGCGGACGTCGATACGATGGGCAGTGGCTCCAGCGAGGTCACCTACGGGACGGGAACGGTCAACGGGCGTCCCGCCTTCGGCGTGAACTGGATCAACGTCGGCTACTATAGCGCCCACGACGACAAGCTCAACAGTATCCAACTGGTGCTGATCGACCGCTCGGACATTGCTCCCGGCAACTTCGATTTCGAGATGAACTACGCGGTGATCGACTGGGAGACGGGGGACGCCAGCGATGGCATCGGCGGCCTGGGCGGTTCCTCAGCCCGGGCGGGGTACTCGAACGGCACCGGGAATCCGGGAACCTTCTATGAACTGGAAGGCTCCGCCGTCAACGGCGCCTTCCTCGACTCCAACCTGGGCACCGGCTTGATCCACCGAACACTGAACGGTTCCACGCCGGGCGGATATCGCCTGTTGGTGCGGAACGGCGAGGTGGTGTCCGTACTCCTTTCTCCGAACAGCGTCAATTTCCCCGGCAATCCGGTGAACCTTGATTGCGACCCGAAACCTGTGACGGTGACCAACACTGGGCAAACGACGTTGACCATCACGGGCATTTCCCTCCCCCCGGGTTCGCTCTTCTCGCAAACCAACGACTGCCCGGCGACCCTGGTGGCCGGGGTGAGTTGCACGATCAGCGTGAAGTTCCATGGCACGGTGCCGAGCACGACGCCGGTGAGCGATACGCTGACGGTCGCGACCGACGCTCCGGGCCCCTCGAGCACGGTGGCGCTGACGGGCATCGCGACGGCACCCTGCGGGCTGCTGGTCGCGGCGCACGCCGTGACGGTGCTGCGGGGGACGGAGTCCGCGAGCTTTAACATCGAAGATCACAAGCCAAGCTGCACCCCCCTGGAAATCAGCCTGACGTGCACGCCGGACCATCCGGCGCAGTGCGCGCTGGCGCCGACCGAGATCGCTCCGGGGGGGGCGAGCACCCTGCACGTGACGAATCTGCGCGCGGTCGAAGCGGACTCGGTGCGGGTGGTGGTGAATTCCGTGAGCGAGTTCCGCACGGCATCGGAAGGGGTGAGCGTACTGCTTTCGAGCTTCGCCTTCACGAGCGCGCCGGATACGGCGAGCGTCATGGCGGGCGAGACGGCGGACTATGCGCTGACCATCCGGCCCGTGAATGGGCTGAGCGGAGCAGTTGCGCTCGGCTGCAGCGGGGCGCCGCGCGGGGCACAGTGCACGGTGACGCCGGCCTCGCTCACACTGGACGGCACGAGCCTGGTGCCGGTGAGGTTGAGGGTGACGACGACGGGGCGGGCCGGGGCGCCGGGGGCGCCGTTCGCCTTGCCGCCGCTCACGGGGCGCTGGGGTCTGACGCTCCTCGGGCTGCTGTCCATGCTCCTGGCGGCGGCAGTAGCGGGGTCGCGCCGGCGGCGGCTGACGGCAGTGCTGCTGGCGGGAACGCTGCTGATGCTGCTGGGGTGGGCGGCCTGCGGCGGCGGAGGCGGGGCCTTTAATTCCGGCACGACCGGGACGCCGGCGGGAACTTACGCGCTGACGGTGACAGGCACTTTCACCAACGCGCCCGGCTCAACGCCCGGCACCCTGACCAACTCCACCACCGTCACGTTGCATGTGAATTGACAGTGGGGGCGGTTCGCGAACCGCCCCGGGGGACTTCGAGGGAAAGGAAGTTGGGCCGCACGAACGCACTCTCGACAGGCCACGGAAGCGAACGGAAAGCCCGGGGGCGGGCCCCCGGCTGCAAAGAAGGAGGTTTTCATATGTCCGGCCGACGCATTCTTCGATTGGTGGCAGCAGTACTACTCCTGGCGGGCGTTGAAGTATGGGGCGCTGGACGGCAGGACAGGCCACAGGTGTTAGGTTTCCTGGCCGCGAAGGGCGATGTTCGCGTGGACCAGCAGTCCGCCCCTCCCGGAACCGCACTCTTTGCCGGCGACGTGGTGACGACGGGCAGAGCCTCGGTCGCGGTGATGAATTTGCATTCGGGGACCGTGGCCACGGTGAGCGAAGGCGGCGTAGTGTCGATTTCCCGCGACGGCCTGAGCCTGGCGCAAGGAGCGGTGGCGATTCGCAGCGCGGGAAGCCAGGGCATCCGCATCGCGGTCCCGGGAGCCAGCGTGGTGGTGCGCGGCGAGGCGGGCTATCCGGCCCTTTGCCGCGTCGCCTTGGTCGGCAGGACCGCCGGGGTCTTTGCGGATCGCGGCCACGTGGAAGTCCAGGGCAAGGGCGCGCCCCTGGTTCTCGCCCCGGGGAGGTCCATCCAGCTTGAGGCCGGACGGCCGCAGGCCGCGGGTCAGCGCGCCGGCCAGGTAAGCAATGCGATTCCCGAGGAGGTCTTGCAGCCCCAGGGTAAGGGCGCGGAAATCCCCCTGAAAGTGTCCGACGCGGTCAACTGGGAGGACGTGGTCAAGACCTTGAGGACGGGCCGCGTACGGATCATGCTTGAGGATGGTTCGGCTCTGAATATCGGCGCGCGCTCCGTGATGCGGATTACCAAACACGATGCGCAAACCCAGCAGACCCAGGTCGAGCTGCTACTCGGACGCTTGCGCGGCGAGGTGGTCAAGATCACCAAGCAGGGAGGCAGTTTCCAGGTGAAGACGAGTACGGCCGTCATCGGCGTGGTGGGAACAATCTTCACTGCTCAGTCGCTGCGGAATCTCAGTCTCGTGTTCTGTATGGACGGGACCGTCTCGGTCCGGAACGTCAATCCCGCCATCGTCGGCGAAGTGACGTTGCACGCCGGGGAGTCCACGAGCGTGCCGGAGAACGGCCCGCCCACCAACTCCGCTCCATCCGAGGTAGGCCAGTCTATCAGCGAGATCAGCCAGACGAGTGCCGGTGAGCCTCTCTCGGGGGAGATGACCCACGCGCTACAGACATTGGGAGCCACCCCGGGACAAATCAACACGGCGGCGATGGGCGCGCCGGGCGGAGCGCAAGCCGCAGC
>JAIQGB010000230.1 GCA_020072905.1 Terriglobia bacterium
AGGCGTCGTTGCCGGATTGAATCCGGCGTGCCCCTGGATTTATGCCGACGCTACTCGACATTCGACGCCGCATCCGCTCGGTGAAGAGCACACAGCAGATCACCCGGGCGATGAAGATGGTGGCGGCCGCCCGCCTCAGGCGCGCGCAGGAACGGGTCTTCAACGCGCGTCCCTACGCCAACCAGATGCGGACGCTGCTCTCCAGTCTGGCCGCGCGCACCGAGCAGCGCTCGCATCCCTTGCTCGCCGTCCGGCCCGTTGAGAAGCTGCTGCTGGTGCTGGTGACGGGCGACAAGGGTCTGTGCGGCGCCTTCAACGCCAACCTCATCCGCGCTGCGCAGGGTTACCTGGAGGAGCACCGCGACCGCAAAGTCTCGATGATCGCCGTGGGGCGGAAGGGCCGCGATTTCTTCCGCCGGCGCCCCGTCGGGATGATCGCCGAGTATGCGGGGATCTTCAGCCGGCTGGAGTTCACCCACGCCCAGGAGATTGCCCAGCAGATCATCGCTCTCTATTCGCGCGAAGCAGTGGACGCGGTGGATTTCATCTACAACGAGTCAAAGACCGTCCTCACCCAGCGCCTGACGCGCGAACGGTATTTGCCCATCAAGCCCATAGAACCGGCCAAGGGCGAGGCGCTCGTCGACTACATTTACGAGGAGCCGGCGGACAAAATCTTCGGGGTGCTGCTGCCTCGCTACGTGGAAGTCGAGGTCTATCGCGCCCTGCTGGAGTCCGGCGCCTCGGAACTTGCGGCGCGCATGACCGCCATGGACGCGGCCACCAGCAACGCCGCGGAAATGATTGACTCGTTGACGCTGCACCTGAACCGCGTTCGCCAGGCCGCCATCACGCGGGAGATCATCGAAGTCGTCAGCGGCGCTGCGGCGCTGTAGAAGTGAGGTGAAACTGGAAAATGGAAAATGGAAACTGGCTCTCCATCTGAGGTCGAGCTTCTAATTTCCATTTTCCAGTTTCCAGTTTCAAGCGAGGTGGCGAGAGGAAAGCACTATGGCAGAGATGCCCGTTGGCAAAGTCGTGGAAGTCATTGGCCCGGTGGTCGTGGTGGCTTTTGAGAGTGAACATCTGCCTCCCATCTACAACGCCGTGCGCATTACCTCCGAGGGGTTTGACGTCCCCACCCCGATCAACGTCATCGCCGAAGTCGAGCAGCACATCGGCGAGGGTCGCGTGAAGTGCGTGGCCATGGAGCCTACCGACGGCATGGTGCGCGGGATGAAAGCCGTCGATGAGGGCGGGCCCATCACGGTTCCGGTAGGGAAGGCCACGCTGGGCCGCGTGATGAACGTCATCGGCGAGCCCGTGGACAACTTCGGCCCGATTGTTTCCGACATCCGCTCTCCCATCCACCGCCATCCCCCCGAACTGGAGGATCAGAACACTGACCTCGAAGTTTTCGAAACCGGCCTGAAAGTTGTCGACCTGCTCGAACCGTACCTGAAAGGCGGCAAGACAGGATTGTTCGGCGGCGCGGGCGTCGGAAAGACCGTCATCATCATGGAGCTGATCAACAACGTCGCCATGAAGCACGGCGGCGTTTCGGTTTTTTCCGGAGTCGGTGAGCGCACGCGCGAGGGGAACGACCTCTGGCTGGAGTTCACGGAATCCAAGGTGATTGTCCCCGGCGACCCTTCGAAATCCAAGGCGGCCCTGATCTACGGACAGATGACCGAACCGCCCGGGGCGCGGCTGCGCGTAGGGCTGACCGGCCTCACGGTGGCCGAGTATTTCCGCGACGTCGAGGGCCAGGACGTGCTCCTCTTTATCGACAACATTTTCCGCTTTACGCAGGCGGGTTCGGAAGTCTCGGCCCTGCTGGGCCGGATGCCCTCCGCGGTGGGTTACCAGCCCAACCTCTCGACGGAGATGGGCGAGCTTCAAGAGCGCATTACCTCCACGAAGAAAGGCTCCATCACCTCGGTGCAGGCGATTTACGTGCCCGCCGACGACCTCACCGATCCGGCGCCGGCGACAACCTTCTCGCACCTCGACGCCACCACCGTGCTTTCCCGGCAACTCGTCGAAATCGGCATATATCCCGCCGTGGACCCGTTGCAGTCCACCTCGCGGGTTCTCGATCCGCGCATTGTGGGGACGGAGCACTACAACGTGGCGCGCGCCGTCAAGGCCATCCTGCAAAAGTACAAAGATCTGCAGGACATCATCGCCATCCTGGGCATCGACGAGCTTTCGGAAGAAGACAAGCAAGCCGTCGAGCGGGCACGCCGGATTCAGAAATTCCTGTCTCAGCCCTTCTTCGTGGCCCAGCAGTTCACGGGGCTGGAAGGGAAGTACGTCAAGCTCGAAGACACGATCCGCGGATTCAAGGAACTGATCGAAGGCAAGCACGACGGGGTCCCCGAGCAGGCGTTCTACATGATGGGGACCATCGAAGATGTCCTCGAGCGAGCGGAAAGACTGAAGGCTGCGGCGCGAGATTGACTCATTGTCTCATTGGTTCATTGGGCCATTGCAGCACGCCGAACAGGGCTCATTCGCAATTCAATGATGCAATGATCCGATGAGTCAATGGATCAATTCATGGCAGATTCTCTTCCCACGCAGATCCAACTCGAAATCGTGACGCCGGATCGGCAGGTCGTGCATGATGCCGTCAGCGCCGTGACGATTCCCGGCAAGAACGGGTATCTGGGCATCCTGCCCGGGCACGCGCCGCTGCTTTCCGAGCTCAAGGCGGGGGAACTCGTTTACACGTGCGAGGCAGTGAAGCACCACCTGGCGGTGAGCTGGGGGTTTGCGGAAGTGCTGCCTGGCCGGGTGATTATACTGGCGCAAACGGCGGAGCGGGCAGAGGAAATCGACTGCACGCGCGCCGAGCATGCGCTGGAACGGGCTCAGGAGCGCTTAAAGCAGGTTTCCGATCCCACCATCGATGCCGAGCGCGCCCGCGAGGCCTACGAACGGGCGCGAGCCCGATTGCAAGCGGCGCGTCGTACGGGCGGTTAGCCGCACCGCCTACTTCGCGCGGGCTCGCGTTGCACACTCCTCGCGGCACGGGCCTGCGGTACTTCGCAGCCGGACATCTCACAGATCAAACCCTGGAAAATGGTTGGAAGGGAGGAAATGACCCCTGGCGAGGACCGCTTCAGTCTTCGACGTCTTCCTGGTTGTCGCCTTTACGGCTGATGGGTGGGAAGTTCTGCCTTGGGGCGTACGGTAACTATCTCTTGCGTGGGCAGACAGACTCCGCCACCGCCACGTGTACATGGTCTAAAGCCAAGAGATTGTTGCAGGTGGCCGCAGTCGTCGGCGATCGAGATGCCGCGCTCATGCCATGCCGATTCGCCGTCATGGCACGGGCGGCGGCGTCGTAATCCCGCTGTACATCCAGACGCCCACCATCACCAGCAGCAGGACGACGGACAAAGTGCCCAGTGCGCGAATCGGCCACCTCAATTTGCCGGTCCTCATCTCGACGATGGTTTGCTCCTTTATCGCGCGGTCCTCACGGTCATCGTCGGTCAACGGGATCCAGTCGGTCTCATGACTCTCCAGGCTGGACCGATAGATGAGAAGGACAACTAGGGCGATTGTAACCAGACCCCAGGCGGCGATCAGGCCCACGAATGGACTCATGGTTCACCCTCCAGAGGTCAGACATCTTGTCGGTGCGGAAAAGTCTGACTCCCCGCCCACTCAACAGCAACCCGCGTACCATTCGGAGGAGGGTCTGGATGGTTTCAGCGGGGTGGGCGGGGAGAACCGAGCCCTTTGCGCCGAGCCTGGAGTTGTAGGCTTACCGGATCCACCTCCAGAATCGGTGCGCGGCGTAGGCCCCCCAGCCGCCGACTATCGCGCCGATGGCAAGGCCTTTGGCACCGCCAGCGAGGGCACCAATCCCCATAGAGGTACCCGCGATCCCCGCCAGGAATATGACTTCCTTCTTGGAGATTCTCGGGTGCCGCCGCGCCTGGGTTTCGCGTTCGTAGGATCGCCGCCTGGAGGCGGGCTGTGGCCGGGCACTTTGTGTGTTCTGGGGCGGGCTTGGGGCCGGGGCCGCCGCGGCGGTCGCTGGTGGTTGGGGACGGGCCGTAGCAACCTGCTGAGTGCCCGCCTGCGCCATCAAGAACTCTGGCGCCAGCATCGTCAGGAGCAGAATTGCACAGATAGCCTTTTGTTTCATGAGCGTTGATCCTTTCGAGAAGTGTCCGGCCTAAATGCCACCCCCCTGCCCAGAGGGGGTTGAAGCGAGCGCAGTTGCTCCAGATTGTGCCCGCGGGGATCGGGCGTCTTCCCCTGCCGCATTCGGAACCAAGAGGTAACCTACCAAGGAATTCGGGACTACGCGCGTCACCACCAACTCATATTGGCTGCCGTCGCGCTCCCGATAGAACTCCACCGGCTGCTGGATGCCCTGATCACTCACCCAAAGAAAGCGTGCCTCGGGAAGAATCTGAATCCACCCGCTGAACCGTTGGTGGCGGATGTCTGTATCGTTCACTTTGAGGGCGACTCCGGAGACGATTTCGGTTTCGGTGTTCCGCACCGCTTCAAAGTCCACTCGGCGCCGTTCGAGCTGCTGGGCAACTTTCTCGACCTGTTGATCGCTTCCCGCTACGTGCTGCTGCAGGCCGGCGAGTTCGCCATCCGTCGTCTGGCGAAGCGCTGCGATTTCTCGACGAGCGCTGGCTAACTCATCTTGGAGACGAGCTAGTTGGGCGTGCTGCGCCGTCTGGCCGACTTCGATCTTGTCAAGTCGAGCGTCCACGATGGCGGTACGCCCGTCCATCTGATCCACAATTCGCTCCTCGAGCTGAGATGTCACGACGTCCGCGTGCTGGCGCGCCTTCTGAAGGTTCGAATTCATCTTCCGCTCAGCATGGCCAAGGCGGTCGAGTAGTGCTTGCTTGTCGCTTGTCCAGGTGGCCATCGTGGCCTCGATACTCGCAATCCGTTGGTTCAGGCCAGTCATCGATTGGATCATTCCCGGCAACTGGGCCAATTCAATCCCGTTGTTTTTCAGCGAGCGGTAGCCGTATGCCGCCGCCCCCAACAAGACGCCGACCATCAGGGCGAAAGCGATCCACAAGCCTCGATTCGTCGACCCTGGCGAGCTTTCCCTCTCGGGGTCGCGGCGTTCTGTGGGATCGTTGTTGATGGGTTGCTCGTTCATGTTCAGCACCGGGTGCTCCTTTCGAGCCTTCGCTCGGGCGGATGCCGTGCGCTACTGGGGCGTCGACGCCTCGCGATGCTCCAGGCTGGCCGTCGAAGGAGCGGAGGGCTGCGCGGTGGCCGTTTCGCCCGGCGCGCTAGCCGCCGCCAGTTCCGATTGCCGGAACTTTGGCACGCTGATATAGCCGCGTGCCTGGTCCTTTTCGATCCGGTTGATGACCAACTCGAGTGGCTGCGCGTAATCCGCCGGGTAGAAAAAGACCGGCTCGTACAGGTTCACGTGCTTCTTGTCGACTTGGAAATCGTCCACGATCATTTTCAAATCGCAGTACTGGTGTTTGGTGTTGGCTTTGCGCAGAGAAATGCTGATCGGTCCCGCGCGATTAAATTGCTTTGACTTGGCGAGGTCGAACTCGACGTAATTCCGCTCACCGCGCTTCTGGAGCGCCACGAGTTCCTCGTGGGTTCGGGCGATGGAGCCGTTCAGCTCGTCGCGCGTTGAACCCAGCTTCCCTTCCAGGTCGGTGCGGGCCTGCTCGACGTCCTGGCGAGCCGCTTCGATTGCTTTCTGGTGTTCAGAGAGTTCCGCCTGCACTTGTTTCCAGCGCGGGTCGTCCGCCGGGGCGCGCTTGGCGCGCGTGCGCTTCGCCACGACGTGCCGAGGCTTGGGGGCCTCAGGCTTTGCCACGGTCGGTGCGACTTCCGCGGGAGGCGGTGCAGTCAGGCTGTTCAGCTTGGCCGTGACCATATCGAGCTGGCTACGGGTCTGATTCAGCGCCGTGCCCATTTGATCGTGGCCGGCGGTGAGTTGTGCTGCCTCGCGGCGGTGCTCAACGATGTAAAAGGCGCACACCACGGTGGCCACAAAGAAAATGACGGCTGCGGCTGTCAGCCAGCGATTCTTGCCCGCTGGGGGTGAAAAAACCTCTTGGGGTTGTTCTTCATTCATATATTCCTCCCTGGTGGGGGTCGACCTGCCGCCCTGCCCCCAGCCAAATCCGGGCAAGCGGGTTGCCACCGCCGCGGGCTTTCTATTCGTTGAGTCTCAAGGAGTTACGAAGGTAGTTCGGGAAACAAGATCGTCTCGGGGAGGTACAGATTGCCGGGTAGGCGAAAAAAGTTCAGCCCCGGAAGACTTCCACGTGTGGCAGACCCTGCGGCGCGAGGCTCGCGCAGCCCGTCCGGAAAAACCGAAATCACTTGCTGAATTCGCCGAAGACGCTGCTGACGAAGCGATGAATTGCCTGCTCGAAGGACACGAGGCTTTCACCCAACCATGCCGTGCTCCATTCGTAGGACTTTTCCCAGGCCTGCGGAGAATTCCAAACCACGCGCAATCGCTCCCAGTAGCGGGCGCGGGCGGCGGAGGAGGCTTCGGGATCACCGGCGGGAAATCCCTTCTTTTCGATGGTGAATTCCGCGGGCGGTTGGGTGGGGAGGGGCGTTCCGTACTCGTATTTTACTTCGATGACCTGCAACGCCTGTTGCCAGTAGGCGCGCGCGACGCGTTCCTCTGCTTCGCGACGCTTGGCATCCCATTCCTTGCGAATTTCCAGGAAACTCGCGGGAGGGTCGGACCGCAGGCGCGTAACCGGCCGGTAGGAAAGAAAAGCCAACAAGCCCAAAAGGATGACCAGCGCCACCGCGCCGCCACTGACCTTGCTCCGGTGCTTTTTCGGTTTTCCGAGCCTGGCAGGTTCACTGTCCATGGCCGCTCACTATACACCATCGGCGTTCCAGGGTATTGAGCTGAGCGGAAGCGGCGGAGGGGACGGACAATCTACACCAACCTGTTTGCCAGAAACAGCCCGCAAAGCGTGGCACATTGGGCCGCGATTGTCATTCGCCCCCTCCCAAGAGGCGCGGTGCAGCTTTGCGGCAAGACGCAGGAGGATGCTACACAGACCTGGCGAGTTGACCCGCAGGCTTAGTCGCCGGGCAAGGCGGGCAAAATGCCCGATCTTTCTGTTGCCGAGAACATTATGTCTCTTGACATTATAAATCGATTGTTGAAGGCTCCCCAAAAGTTTACCACAATCTACA
>JAIQGB010000231.1 GCA_020072905.1 Terriglobia bacterium
GCCGGCGCCCCTACCGCGGTCCGGCCCGGCGCCAAAGCCGAGAGTTTCTCCAGGAGATGCGCGAGGGCGGCCCGGCGAGTGGCGCCGAAGGTGGAGGGAAAGTTCCAGAGGTCGCTCATCAGGCCCTCGTCGAGCCCACGAACCAGGGCCATGCGTGGACCGCGACGAATGATGGCGGCGGCGAGATACCGGAGTTCCGTGGCGCGCCGTGGCCGCGGGGTGGGGTAGGATTCGGGGTCCCCAAGCGCTGCGGCGCGGCACCGGTTCCTGAGCGGACAGAGCGGGCAACGGGGCGCTCGCGGGAGACAGACGGTTTGCCCTAGCTCCATAAGCGCTTGATTGAAATCGCCGGGGCGGCGGTGGGAGAGAAGCTGTTCGAGGTCGCTCTCAACGGCCTGGCGAAAACGCCGCTGGTGGAGATTGCCGCGGTCAGCGCGCAGGCGCGCTACGACGCGCGCCACATTGCCGTCCAGCACGGCGTAGGGCTCATTGAAGGCGATGCTGAGGATGGCGCGAGCCGTGTAGTCGCCGATGCCGGGGAGCGACCTGGCATCTTCGTACCGGCGGGGAAACCGGCCCTGAAACCCGCGCACAATCAAGCGTGCAGCTTGGTGGAGGTGCCGGGCGCGGCGGTAATAACCCAGCCCGGACCAGAGTTCAAGGACACGTTCGAGTGGAGCGCGGGCAAGGGCTGCAACGTCAGGAAAGGTCCGAAGGAAGCGCTGATAGTAAGGAACGACCGTCGCCACCTGGGTCTGCTGGAGCATGATCTCCGAGACCCAGACGGCATACGGGGAGCGTGTTTTTCGCCAGGGAAGGGGGCGCGCGTGGCGTCGGAACCAGCGCAGCAACGCCTGTCGCGCCGCCCAGGGTTGGAATCGCGGCTGACCTTGGGGCAAACGCCTCCCCTTCAGCGCCCCAGGATGTCCTCGGGCGGGCGTGTCGCGGGCGACTTGGACCTGGCAGTCCAGTCCGCCCTAATTGAGTGCAAAATCCGCCGTGTGCAGGGGCGAGACGTTGCCCGCCGCGTCGCGCGCGCGGACCTCCAGCCGGTAGTCTCCTGCCTGGAGGTTCTCCAACGGGAGAATGAGCCCGAACGGAATCACCGGATTATCCTTCTCCGCATTGGCGTCGATCGGAACGGTGTTGGACGCGTAGACCTGTTGGTTCGTTTTCCGATCCACCACGTCGTAGAGAATTCCCACGCGCGGCGGGTAGGGATTCATCATCAGCGGCTCGTAGACTTCCAGATACAGCCCGACCTTCTCGTCGCGCTTGAAGCGGTTGTCGGGCGAAGGGATGAGCTCGACGCCCTTCACCACCAGCGGCGTGCGTTCCTCGAGGAGGGCCTCGTCCAGGCTCGCGGCGAGCTGGGAGACTTGCTGCATGTGGTTGCTGAGCGCCAATCCGCTGAGCTGGAACTTATGGCCATCGAAGGGTTCGATCACTAGCGGCATCTCGTACTTGCCGAACTTTTCGCCTCCGGCCGCCAGCACGATCTTGAGTTTGTATTTGCCGGGCGCGATGTTGAAGGAGTTCTGATAGGCGAACGAACCCTTGGAGAATTCCTTCAACTCCTTCTTCTCCATGTCCAGCTTGACGGTATCGCTGAAGCGGGCCGCCACGGAGTTGTCTTCGCGATAGGCAATCCCCAGAACGTGGACATCGGAATGGAATTTCCCCTTCTCCTTCTCAAAGTTCAGCTGCTGAGCAGGAACTTCCATCGCCAGGTTCACGCGCGCCACCTGAGCGGCGGTGTAGAAATAGGGCGCGTTGAGCGACACCGGGATGTCACCGGGCTGCGCGCTGGCCGCACGCTCTTCGAGGATCTTCCCTTCGGGTTTCCCCGCCAGCAGGTCGGGGCTCTTGACGTCGTAATAGCCGTTGCGAAAACGCAGCTTGACACCCTTGCGCTCCACTTTGACATTAATCTGGTGGTAGCTCCCATCGTGCGCTTGGTTGGGCGGTGCATATCCGAGAACGTAGTACTCGTCCAGCTCTTTGACGATCTTGTTGAGGCCTTCCACGAAATCGTTGGTGTTGAAAATCGTGAAGCCGCCGGTGCCCGCCGCGAGCGCGTAAAGCACCTGCTGGTTGGAGGCAATATTATCCATGAGCGGCGGAATGATGGAACGCCCCGGATAGTTCCCATAGCCGGGCTGCCGGGTACCATACGAATTGTTCGGGTTGGATCCACCCCGGTTGGAGGTGTTACCTCCGCCCCGCGTGCCGCCGGTGGTCCCTCGCGACCCCGACGTCGTGCCGCCCGCCGAGCCGGTGCTGCCGCCTGCACGGCCGCCCCCGGTGGCCCCACCGCCTGCGGAGGTTCCGCCCCCGCCGCCCCCAGTTCCGCCGCGCGAGCCACCTCCGCCGCCTCCACTGGGAGCACCTCCGCCGCCTCCTCCCCCCGGTCGCTGCGCCAGAAGCGGCGGCAAGAGCAATCCCTCAAGGCGGGCTGCCAGCAGGATGGGCTCATGCGGGAAAGCCGGCTCTTCGAGCGCGGCGCCCGGAGGCCTACCGGGGAACGGGGCCTCTGGCGTCGGGTTGGTGATGTCCGGCATGTTGAGAGGCGTCAAGCCCTCCAAACCCCGGACGTCCACAGGATAGATCGCCACGTTCGCCTTGTTCGCGGCGTCGATGGTGGCGGTGAGCTCGGACTGCCGTTCCGGCGTAAGAGGAAATCCTCCCGAGAAGAAGATCATCGTCTTGCGGCCGGGCACTGGGCGCAGTGTCTTCGCCAGGTTGCGGATGGCGAGCAGGACGCTGCGGGCCGCAAAATCCGACCGGATCTGGACCATGCTCGGCGCGCCGAGCTGTGCCACCTCCGTCGTCTGCCCCGCTTCGTTGGGCTGGAGCGAGGCATACTTGATGTTGCCCACCGCTCGCTTCAGGGCATCCGGATTGGCGGTGAAATTCTGCGTGACCCGGAAGGTGCTGGCGAAATCCACGACCGCCATCAGCCGGTCGGGCGAGGCGCTCTTCTCGACGAATTGTGCCGCCGCATGCCGGGCGCTCAACTGCTCGCTGGGATTCATGGTGGAATTGTCGAAGAAGAGGACGAGATAGCGCGGCTGGGCGGCGGCTTGGGCCGCCTGCAGGTCGGAGGTCCGCATGAAGCTGGTGAGGGGCTGCTCCTTGTCGTCCTCGAAGACGCGGAACTCCTTGGCGTCCAGGTCGCGGACGTAGCTCCCCTTCTTGTCCATGGCCACGACGTCCACCAGCACCAGGTTGGTTTCCGTGCGGATAATCTCGGAGGTGGTCGCCGGCTGCGCCCCTTGGGCAGTTGCGGGCGCCTGTGCAAGGCTGGCCCGCAGTCCGCAGAAGGAAGCGAGAATCAAAGCCATCCAAAGCAGTCGTCGCGGGAGATTCATTGGGACACCCTCTTAAAGCGGAATTTCCACGGTGCGGTTGAGCGCCGAGATCTGGGCGCCCTGCGAGTCGCGCACGACCTGCCGCACCAGGTACGTGCCGGGGCGGACGTCAAAAGTCATTTTCGCGGTGATGCCCGACAGCGTGAGTTTCTGCAGGCTGTCGTCCAGCAGCCGGAACTGCAAGCGCTTTTCTCTGCCCGTCACATATTTCCCGTCGCGGTCGAACAGGGCGGTGACAAAGGTGAGATCGTTGATGTTGCGGCCGTTTTCCTTGCGGAATTGGACGAACCTTAAATCCAGGTGGGCCAGAACGGAGAGTTTCGTGTCCAGTTCGTTGACCTTGAAAAACTGCATGTGGACGGCGACGGGGAGTTCGTTCACCTCGTCGTGGGAGAAGATGGCCTGCTGGATTTCCTCTTTGGCCAGGGAGACCGGGTCTTCGGGCTTCCGCGGAGCGTAGTAGCCGCTGCGAGCCTGGATTGTGTAACGTTCGCGCGTGTTCAAAGCGACCTTGAGGGTGTGAAAGCGGCCGTCGTATTTCAGGTTTTGGGGGGAGAATCCCAGCACGTAGTAGACCTCGGGGAGCGAGCCAACCTTCTGGAACCCTGCATTCAGATCGTTATTGTTGTGAAAGAACTCGCCTCCCGTATCGCGAGCCAGTTCCGAAAGAACCTCGGCGGAGATATTCATCCGGTCGATCAGCAACTGCGCTTTCCTGCCTGCCAGATCGGCGCGATTCGGGATGACCCTGGGATTCTGGCTGGCGTCGCCGAAGGGGATGTGGACGAAGAGGCCCCGAGAGTCGAGGGTGTTGATAATGACGTTGGAACGCAACGCCCGGTCCACGACCGCCTGCACCTGCGCCTCGGCGGTCAGCATCAGGAACCCCGGGGATAGAAGCACGATGCTCCTCACCCCGGGCACGACTGACATCCGTCGAACCAAGTCGCCCAGGCTGCGCAACGCCATTTCGGTTTCGGTCTGGTACCGAGTCAGAACGCTGACCGCCTGCTGCTCCGCCAGGCTATCCGATCGGGCCACGGCCACGTCGAGAGGAACGTTGGGCAAGTTCTCGAAGTTGCACTGGTAAGCTTCTTGCGTCGCGATGTCGATGGCGAAGGGGTCTCGCTGGTGGACGATCAAGTAGGCTTGATAGTCGGAAACTTCCGGGCACTCCCCTGTGTGGCTGACAGTGATCGTGCGAGGGAGAAGGATCCCCAGGTTTTCGCGCAGCTTGCCGATATCATCGGTGAAGTCCAGGTTGTGCTCGCCGGAAGCTCTGAAAATGCCCACGCGGTCCCCGGGCTGGAGCACGGTCGAGAGGTAGCGTCCGGCGGCCTCGCGGGTCCGTGCGATATCCTCGTAACTCATGTGAATATCGTCATAAAACAGCGCTAGGTAACGTTCCGGAGTCGTGGCCGCCAGCTTGGTCTCGGGTTCGGCTTCCGGCTCGGTCTCCTCCGCCGGGATGGGGGCGCGATGGATAGCCGTTTCTGCCGGGACCTCAACAGCGAAGTGGCTTAGCGTCTGGGGCTTGCCGTTGTCGGAGAGCGAGAAGTTTTCCTTCTGCAGGCCGCCCACCGGGCGCCCATTGGCGTCGCGTATGACCGCGCGCACCAGAACCAGGTTGCGCTCCACCTGAACCTTAAAGCTCGGGTCGGTTTCGCTGGCAGTGACTTCCGGAGTCTGGGCTTTCTGGTCGTTGGCCCAACCGAGGCCTGGGAGGAGCAGAGGGCCGAGCGCCAGCGCCGCGACGAGGAACGCGTCCAGACTGGCGCAGCGCGAAATGTCATTCCGCACGCTCATCGGCAGCCCCTCTACCCGGCGGGAAAGCTCTGTTCGGCTCGCTCTCGCTGATCGGAACTCAGCCTTTGGGCTTTGCCGGGAACCCCGTGGGCGTAGTATCCCGCCCGCATCGCGCCATGTCAAGACAAGCATTCCACACTCACGCCGCTTGATTTGGCGGCTCCAATTTGCCATCCTGCCCATGCGGCCTTCGGCGCACTTTGGGCCGTTCTGAAAGCTGGTGAGGCTTTGGCCCAGCCGGTGAATTCATCCTGGAGAGTAGTTCGTGGAGCTGGGTCGGAATAGGGAAGCGGGCCGCTGACAACTGACAACTGACAACTGACAACTGACAACTGACAACTGACAACTGACAACTGACAACTGACAACTGACAACTGACAACTGACAACTGCTCTTCACCCGAGGTGTTTCCGTGGCATACAAAGACCTTCGTAGTTTCATCGCGCGCCTGGAATCGGTCGGTGAGCTCAAAAGGATTGTGGGCGAGGTCGACGTCGATCTGGAAATCACGGAGATCACCGATCGCGTCTCGAAGGCGGGCGGCCCGGCGCTGCTTTTTGAGAAGCCCTGCTCGGCCAAGGACCGCTTGACCTACGCGATGCCGCTCGTCATCAACACGCTAGGTTCCAAGAAGCGGCTAGAGCTGGCGCTGGAAGTAGACTCCGTTGATGACGTGGCACGCCGCATCGAAGAGTTGCTGGAGATGAAGCCTCCGGAAGGGTTCTTCGACAAAGTCAAGCTGCTGCCCAAGCTTTCCGAGCTTGGCTCGTTCTTCCCCAAGACCGTCAAAGGCGGCCCGGTAAAGGACGTTGTGGAGACGGACAATTTGTCGCTCGCGCGCCTCCCCATCATGAAGTGCTGGCCGCAGGATGGTGGCCGATTCATCACCTTCCCGATGGTGGTGACCCGCAGCCCCAAGACCGGCCGGCGCAACGTGGGCTGCTATCGCCTGCAGGTTTACGACGAGCGCACCACCGGCATGCACTGGCAAATCCACAAGGGGGGCGCGGAGCACTTCCGCTGGCTTGAGCGCCAAGGGAAGGGCCGGCGCATGGACGTGGCGGTCGCCATCGGTGCCGACCCGGCGACCATGCTCGCCGGAGTGCTCCCGCTGCCCGAGGACGTCGACGAGTTCCTCTTCGCGGGATTCCTGCGCCAGGAGCCCATCGAGCTCGTGAAATGCGAGACGGTGGATTTGGAAGTCCCCGCCCACGCCGAAATCGTGCTGGAGGGTTACGTCGATCTCGACGACATCCGCGTCGAAGGTCCCTTTGGCGACCACACGGGCTACTACTCGCTCGAAGACAATTTCCCGGTGTTCCATCTCACCTGCATCACGCGCCGCAAGGACCCGATCTACATCTCCACCATCGTCGGCGCCCCGCCCATGGAAGACTACTGGATGGGCTACGCCGTCGAGCGCATTTTCCTGCCCCTGCTGCGCAAGCAGATGCCCGAAGTCGTGGACATGCACCTGCCGGCCGAGGGCATCTTCCACAACCTGATGATCGTCTCCATCCGCAAGAGCTATCCCGGCCACGCGCGCAAAGTGATGCACGCCCTCTGGGGCCTGCCCGGCGCGATGTTCACCAAGTGCATCGTCGTGGTCGATCACGACGTGGACGTTCACAACCTCCGCGAAGTCACCTGGAAGGCTTTCAACCACATCGACCCCGAGCGCGATATCCAGTTCACGCTCGGCCCCGTGGACCAGCTCGAACACGCCTCGCGCCTGCCCAATTTCGGCTCCAAGATGGGCGTCGACGCCACCACGAAGTGGCCCTCCGAAGGTTTTGCGCGCCCCTGGCCCGACGAAATCACCATGGACCCGGAAGTGAAGAAGAAGATTGATGCAATGTGGTCACGCCTCGGCCTATTCACGGTAGAATAGGGCCGGATGCATTTCGAAGTCATTGGCGAGATCATCGAGATCGAGACGATCGCCACTGGGCGCGGCATCCGAAGGCTCAAGTTCCTGCG